>DYDK01000096.1 GCA_020717935.1 Desulfocapsa sp. | reverse complement strand
AATCCGAGCGCAATTTTGTCCAGTTTATTTTGAGTAGCCTCCTAAGCGAGCTTGCGAGACTCCGAAATCCTCGACATAACAAAATTATGCATGTGGATTCGGAGTCTCGCAAGCTCGCTTACCTGTTCAATCGACATAGCCAAATATAACCCAAATCAGGGTGCAATTCAGGGACATCGGTATCATCCATATCCGAGTCCCTTATCACTCCTGACCTGTGCACCAGGTATAAGCATTCTGAAACATCTTCAGCCAGGGAGAGGCCTCTATGTCCTGCATGGAACGGGGCAGATAATGCAATTGCCAGGGCAGGAAGGCCCGCTCGGGATGAGGCATGAGAGCCAGATGTCGTCCATCCGGGGAACACAGGCCAGCCCAGCCGCCCAAAGAACCGTTGGGATTGAGCGGGTATGTTTCGGTAGCCTGACCGTCGTCATCAACAAAAACCATGGGGATCATGGCGCCAGACTCCACCTGTTGACGAATAACTGGATCAGGAAAATGGAGCCGTCCCTCGCCGTGGTCAAGATGGATACCGAAGATCAGGTCTTCCATGCCCTTCAACATAATGGACTGAGAAGGAAGCACCTTGACTGTGACCCAGCGCGATTCAAAACGACCCGAGTCGTTATGGGCAAAACGGGGTTGGCTGTGCGGGGCGATTCCCTGCCAGGGCACCCAGCCCAGCAGACCAAAAAGCTGGCAACCATTACAGATTCCCAGGGTAAAGGTGTCGGGACGATTATAAAAATCATTGAACGCGGCCTTGAGCTTCTCGTTAAAACGGATGGTGGCCGCCCAGCCCTTGGCGGATTCGGGAACATCTCCGTATGAAAACCCGCCCACCGCCGCCAGACCGCGGAAGCTGTCAAGGCTGATTCGACCCTCCAGCAGATCATTCATGCAGATGTCCCAAGGCTCAAAGCCAGCGGCGTAGAAGGCTGCAGTCATTTCCCGATCGGAATTGGAGCCCTCATCGCGCAGAATAGCAACTTTGGGCTTGTTGTTCCTGGACAGGATGGCAGGGGAACTGAGCTGCGGGGTAAAACTCAGGTGATACTTCGGGCCTTGACGGTCGGCAATGGCGGCTTTTTCGGCATCGGCACAGGACGGGTTCATTTGCAGGCGTTCAAGCTGATAACTGGTCTCTTCCCAGATCTGTCGCAACTCCTGCATCGGTTTATCAAGCACGAGTTCACCATTGCATCGCACCCGTATCTGTTTGCTCCTTGTACTCGTGGCAATGACGGCATGAGGAATGTTCCCTCTGGTCAGGACTTCCGTAATTTCTGCCAGTCGTATGGACTGGCATTCAATGACCAGCCCCAGCTCTTCGGAAAAAAGAGTCGCCAGAGGGGTATCTTTACTCGCAAGCTCAATATCCAGGCCACAGTTGCCACTGAAAGCCATTTCCAGCAGGGTGGTAATCAGACCGCCGTCACTGCGATCATGACCCGCCAGGATGAGCCGCTGACGAATAAGTTCCTGCACGGCCTGAAAGGCCCGTTTCACCAGGGCCGGATCGTCCATATCCGGACTGTCCTTGCCAATCTGCCCATGCACCTGGGCCAGAGCGATACCGCCCAGTCGATTGTTACCGCCAGAAAGATCAAGGAGAAGCACAACACTGCCCGGCTCCTTGATGTCTGGAGTGACCACCGCCCGAATATCGGGCACCGCCGCATACGCGGAAATAACCAGTTGTCGAGGGGATTTCACGGTTTCGCCATCAACCTTGGTGGCCATGGACAGGCTGTCCTTCCCACCATCCACTGCCATACCCAGCACGATCATGGCATCGCGCATGGCCCGAGCGGCATCATACAAAGCAGCCCCTTCACCAGACAGCTTAGGCGCCCACATCCAGTTAGCCGAACACTTGACCTCCTCAATGTCTCGAATTCCTGCCCAGACCAGATTCGTTAAGGCCTCGCCAACGGCCATGCGTGCGCCCGCCGCCGGACTGACCAGCATCTTGACCGGTTGCTCGCCAATGGCTGTTGCCACTCCTGTCAGACCGAAATGACTCTGGGCGACCACCGCCACATCACTGACCGTCAGCTGAAGCGGGCCACAACATTGCTGCTGGACAATGAGACCGGAAACGGCGCGATCAACCTTGTTGGTCAAAAATCGTTTGGAGCCCACCGATACCAGCCGCAATACGGAATCCAGGGCCGTAGCCACGCTCAAATCGGGTGGCAATTCCAGGAGGTGCAGGTCAGGATGGCACCGCTGATCATGAAAGGTCTTCTGTGGAATACTGCCCAGCAGGACATCAAGCTCAATATCCACCGGATTGCTATCATCACTCGCATCATGGAGAATAAACCGCAGATCGCCGGTGACTTCACCCAAAATCTCACAATTCACCTTTTCGCGGGAACAGATGGCCTGGAACCGAGCCATATTTTCCGGACGAATCAGAAAGCCGTTTCGCTCCTGATATTCAGCGACAAAAATCTCCAGAACCGACATGGTGGGATCACCGACCCGAATATTGCGAATCTCCACCCGCCCTCCGGATTTTTCTACCAATTCCTTGAGAACATTGGCGGGACCACCCGCCCCCTGATCGTGGATCACATCAATGAGTGTCGCATCACCCATCTCATTGCAGGCCCGGATAACCCGATTCATCTTCTGTTCCATTTCGGCATCGCCCCGCTGCACGGCATTAAAATCAAGCTCAGCAACATTCTCCCCCTGCAACATGCTGGAGGCCGCCCCGCCGCCAAAGCCCACCCGATACGCCGGGCCGCCCACCTGGACAATGAGCATCCCTTGCTGTTCCTTGTTTTTACTGGTATGTCGATCATCAATCTGGCCGACACCAGCGGTGAACATAATCGGTTTGAGATAACCCCATCGTTCGCCACTGCTGAGACGAAGATCAAAAGAGCGGGTAAAACCCTGAATCAGCGGTTCACCGAATTTGTTGCCGTAATCCGAGGCCCCGTTACTCGCATCAATTTCAATCTGCAATGCCGATGCCAGATTTGCCGGACAGGGATACTGATTTTCCCAGCTCATCGCGTAACCAGGAATATGGAGATTGCCCACGCAATAACCAGCGGTGCCAGCGATGACAAAGCCTCCCCGTCCGGTGCCCTGAACATCTCGAATCCGGCCGCCGGTACCGGTTTCCGCCCCGGGAAAGGGAGCAACGCCCGTCGGAAAATTATGGGTTTCCGCAGTCAGCAGGGGATGATAACGAACGGTCTGCTCGCCAAAGGCCGATGGCTCGCCTGGCCGTAAGGGATGCAGAACGGTAAGGTTGAACCCGTCAATCACACTGGAATTATCCTTAAAGGCAATGACAGAACCCTTGGGGTTGGCCTTGAGGGTGTCAATCACCAGTTCGAAGAGGGTTTCTTCCTCGGCCACACCATCAATTACCTGTTTTCCCTTGAAGAATCCATGTCGGGAATGCTCGGAATTGGCGTTATTGAGATCCATGATCTCAACAATCGTCGGATTCCGGTTGTGCTTGGTGACAAAATAGTCGTAATAAAAATTGCGATCCCACTCATCCATGGAGATCCCGGGAATATCGCACAGGGCATCGGGGCCGCCGCCCTTAAGATCAATATCATAGACCGCTTCGGGGACAATGCCCGTGGCAAAGCTGTGCAGGGGCTCTGGGTACAGGCACTCAGTCATCCGATCATGATGGGCAGCGATGAAGACCTGGAGGTCTTCCTCCTCGGGCACGAGATAGCGTCGTGAATGTTCCACCCGCGTGACGCAGTCAAGGCCAATGGCTTGGCAGATCGAGACCATATTGGACGACCAGGCCGTGGCAAAATTGAGACGAGGGCCCATTTCCACCACCCGACTTCCGCCCAGCGTCGGTGAGAGCGACACCGTCTCAACTAAAAATCCGTCGGCCAGCAACAGCCGCAGCTGCTTCAGCTCGGGCCCGGTCAACTGACGGCCAGATTCCACATAAAAACAATGGGCATATCGTTCATTGATAGTGCGATATAACGGGGTGACGATTGGTTGCATTTCTTTCATCCTTCTTCAATGAGCCTCTTGCAAAACAAGAATTTTCGTTCAAAATCGAGTAAACGCAGACTCCGAGGCATGCAAAAAAAATACCACAAACATCGACAGGATATTTCGAGGATAGAATTTTGCATATCATGCGGAGTTGAAGTGAAAATCCTCATTTTGCAACGGGCTCCAATAACATTTTTTCTGCGGCTCTGACCTGTTTCAACAGGTGTTTGCTCAGTATTCATTCCCTTCAGCAATTGTGAAGTTCATAACAACTTAGCATGAAACGAAGGCTCAGGAAAGCCCTTGTCCTCTTTGCCTGCTTTTTTCTTCTTCTCAACAGCTGTTTCCACTCCTTTCGCCCCTTTGCCGTCCCTCGTTTCCCCCTTTTTCCTTGCGCAGAACGACGATAAAGGGTAAATTTATGCTGTTCTTTGCATTTTTTCGCTCTTTTTTATTTTTTCTTCCTTGCCCAGCCCTGACAAGGATAAACCAATCTTGAGAGTCTTCTCCCATGCTGCAAATTCTCCGCAACAAAGCACAGTCCACTATCATCCAAGCCCTGGTCTTGATCATTGCCCTGGTCTTTATCTTCTGGGGCGTGGGTACCAATATGATGAACAGTCGGGATGCCGCTATCGTCATCAACGACCAAGAGATCTCCTTTCAAGAATTTCAGAAAAGCTATGACCAAACAGTCAATATGTATCGGCAGCAATTTGGCGATGCCATTTCTGAAGAAATGCTCAAAGGACTGGGAGTTAAACAACAGGTGATCACTCAGTTGACCCAAGGGGCACTGTTGCGGCAAGGCAGCGAGGCAATGGGAATTATGGTCGCTCCCTCCGAGATTCAGGCCAGCATCAACAAAATGCCGCAATTTCAAAATGACAAAGGATTTGACTTAGAGAGATACAAGGCCATCCTGACCGCTAACAGTCTGAGCCCCCATAAGTTTGAGGCCTCCATCAGCCATGACCTGCTCAGTGAAAAGGGTATCGCCTTTATCAATGATTTTGCCACCACCGTCAGCGATGCCGAGATCAGCGAACTCCAGCGCCGAGATCAGGAGAGCGTGATTGTCAAGATGATCAAGGTAAGCCCGACCGCCTTCAGCGACCAGATCGTGATGGAGCCAGGTGAACTGGCCGCCTGGTTTGAGACCGAAAAGAATACCTATAAAAGCGAGCAGAAAATCAAGGTGAAATACCTGTCCTTTCCGTTCAAGGCCCAGATGGCAGGGATCACCATCAGCGATGAGCAGGTACTGGCCCAGTTTGAAAAGGACAAGGCCGCTTACCAGACACCGGAACAGCGACAGGCCCGGCATATCCTGTTGAAAACCGCCGCCGACAGCAGCCCCGATGACAAGGCGACTCAACGCAAAAAGGCCGACGATATTCTGGTCAAGGCCCGTGCCGGTGAAGACTTTTCCGCCCTGGCCACCACCTGGTCAGAGGATACGAGCAAGACCAATGGTGGCGATCTGGGAACCTTTGCGCGGGGACGGATGGTCAAAGAGTTTGACGATGCGGTCTTCTCTCTGGAGCAGGGTGCCATCAGTGAGGTAATCACAACCCCATTCGGATATCATATTATCAAAGTTGAAAAAATCCATCCGGCGATCAGCCGCACCATTGAAGAGGTTCGTCCGGCAATCGCTGCCAAGCTTCAGGGTGAACTGGCAAAACCCGCCGCATTCCAAGTTGCCAATACCGCCTATGAGGGTATTATCAGTGCGGGAAGCCTCCAGGCCTATGCGGATAAAAATGGTACAACCACCATTAATGCCACAGATTTTTTTGGCCGCAGCACCCCGCCAGTGGGCGTAGAACAAGACCCGCGATTCCTCGACACCGTCTTTGCCCTCAAACAGGGAGAACTCAGCTCACTGATTGAGACGCCCTCGGGCTATTTTATCGTTTTTACCGAAGCCATCCAGGAGCCTGCTCCCCCGCAATTGGACGAAGTAAAGGAGCGGGTCAGCAAGGACTACATCGTGGCTCAATCCCAAAAAAAGGCCAAGGAAACAGCAGCCAGCCTCTTATCCAAGATTCAGGAAGGGGCTGAATTTGAAGCCACGGCTACAGAGGCCAATCTGTCAGTCATTACGACAGGCTCCTTGCGTAAAAAGAATACTCAACCTGACCCAACCGTTCCCGCGTCACTGATTGATCAGGCCCTGCTGTTAAACAGTAAAAGCCCCGTCCCCAAAGAGCCTCTTGCCGTAAAGGATGAGTGGTATCTTCTCCAGTTTGTCGAACGGACCATACCCGAACTTACCAGCTTGAAAGAGGAAACCCGAAAAGAATATACTGCTACCCTGCTCAAACAAAAGCAAGATCGTTTGCTGAGTTCCTGGCTAAAACAACAGGAAAAAAGATCCAAAATATTGGCCAACAAAAATCTGTAAAGGGAGCGAGAATTACTCATTTACCAAATTTACGCCCAGACCTATATCATATTTGGCTATGCCGATTGAACAGGTAAGCGAGCACAGCGAGACTCCGAAACCGCAGGCGTGATTGCGTTATGTCAAAGATTTCGGAGTCTCGCAAGCTCGCTTACCTGTGATTGAAACATAGGCAAAAACGGCCAAAAAAATTTGGGTTGTAAAACAGTAAATGAGTAATTTCCGCGCCCATAAGGGCCTGTCCACAAATAACTTGAACAGATTGCATCTCATCTTCAGGCTATCTTTGGC
>DYDK01000095.1 GCA_020717935.1 Desulfocapsa sp. | reverse complement strand
ATATCAAGATATTATGAGCGCTTTCAGCAATTACTGTGCCACGGATTCAGGAATGTTGTTAACAAGTTTCTCAACTATGGCCATATAAGGTGTGAAGTTTGAAACATGGCTGAACTGTTTTGATATTGCCTTCATTTGAACTCCAAAAGAATAATTATTGGGGCTACTTTTACATGTTGCTGTTTAAAATTTCAGGGGAGGCGCGCAGTCTAATCTCTATCTCCAGAACCGGCGCAAGCGAAATACCAGTAAAGGGAAGAAAGGCCAGTGGATTAAAGGAACCACCGAAGGCCGGGGATTCACCACCGGCGCGCGGACTATTAAAATGCCCGCCCGGCCATTTCTGGGCATTGGCAACGACCATCTTGAGAGCATCAAAAAGCAGATTCAGCATTACCTTGTTGAGAAGTAATATCTACACACGCAAGAGCAAGCCAAAGGACTTGCAGATCTTGAAGATCTTGGTTTGGGTTGTCAGTGAACAGCCTCTCTGAGCGCATTGGCGGCCCACTGGTTAAGGCTTATCCCTGACGATTGGGCTGCAATCAACGCGGCATTATGAACCTCTGGCGGAACCCGCAGCATAAGTTTTCCGCTCGCTGGCTTTTGTGGATTCGCCCCTGTTTTGGCGCAGGAATCGAGGTAGTCGTCAACGGCCTCAATAAAAGCCGCGCGCAGTCCGTCAACCGTATCGGCATGAAAACCAATAATAGCCCTGATCCCAAGGATGCGACCGATAAATATATTGTCACGGTCATCAAATTCAATGCGGGCCGTGTAGCCCTTGTGCTTCATAGTGTTCATGGTTTTACCCCCAATAGTGAAAGGAATTCGCGCGCTCCTTCTACCTGATACTTTTTGGCCTCTTTACCTGGATGCGGGCGGTGTGCTCGCCACTCTTCAGCCCCACAGATAAATCCGACCCGTGAGCCGTTGCCTTCTGTGGCGACCGCCCCAACAGCAAGGAGAAGCAATTCAATGTCAACAAAACGGATCGTTGATTTTGTCGGCTCGGCAAAGATGGCCTGTAATGTTTTTCTGTGCTTGCTGTTCATAGTAAGCATGATATCACTTTAAGCAAGCATTCGCAAGCGTTACCTGATATCAGAAATAAATCTTTGACAAGTCTGCCAGTTGGGTTATGATGTTTATTGTCGATGCAAAATCATCGATCGGGTTTCGCAGCCCGGAATCTACGAAGGCGGATGCCTTACCGCCATCATCATTCATATGATTGATGGTTTTTTTGTGTCCGTTTACATGGCGTGTCCTTATTTTGGGCAGGTTATGTGGGGAGCCCTCGGGCTCGCCGGGTGCCTTCGTGTCCGGTCTGCGAACCCGCATAACCTACCCATTTTGCGTTTCGCGGCGTGAATGGGTGGAAAATCCATTTCACCACGAAGGAGTATCATCATGACATTTTCAATCAATCCCACCACCGAAGGCGGCGAAAGCTCTGTGTCGTCACCCTCACCAGGGAGCTTGAAGCCGCGTTGCGCCTGCAGATAAACGCTCAGGGGCGAGACAATGTTTTTGAGTTTTCGAGACAACTGGCAACTCCTTATATCTTGCCCTTTTGGAGCAAGGGTGCTAAAAAAATACCGCATTGAGCGGGCGTAGTGTAATGGTAGCACGCAGGCCTTCAGCGCCTGAACGGGGCGCCACCCCGGCCGAGCGGGTTCGAATCCCGTCGTCCGCTCCATAACTTCCCTGCAATATCTCATTCAAGTTTGCTCTCAAGGTGACACCAAAGAGACAAGCAGTATCATGAAAAACCATACAGTACTGCCGACACAATCACGCACCCGTCAATCCAACCCCCGCAAGTTGCTGCCGACAGACAGCGGCAAAATCCTCAGGATAATGGCCATTGATAAAGCGAAGCTGGGCCTCGCTGAAGGCCCCCGGGGATTCGGGCAGACGAGGCAGGAAGGCGTAGAGCAGGTGTTGACCGGCCTCTTCTTGGCTCCCCTTACCCCCAATTCGTTTTGGATATTCAATCGAGGTCACCATCCGTGCCCCCAGGCCGGCCAAGGCTTTTTGCGCCAGCAGGATTCCTCGATCCAGTGAGGCCCGCATGGCAGGGTCTGCCTCGACAATATTTCCCACCCCCCTTCCTTGCCGGTCATACAAGGCCATCAACTGCAACTCCCACTGCGAGGTCTGGGCCTTGGGCACAAAGAGCATGACCTGTTCGTCCTCCCACACCACCAGACTGCTTTCCCTATCGGTTCGGCCATCCATCCGGCCGTTATTTCTGATACAGCCGAGATAATCAGCAAAGAAATCAGTGCCATACTGTTCATGATAGTGCTGGACTACCTCAGCCACCATATCACCGCAACCAAAGGCCGGGAACGCCCCGCTGGCGACTTCAGGATCACCCGAATATGCAGCCACCGTCTCCGGGATCATCGCGTATTGCTGATGAATCTGCTGATGCGAGGCATGGAGGCGATACCCACTGGGGGCGAAATCAAATCCGAAGTTCCACCCCCAGAGCGTTGCCGGTGTAAAAGCATCCTGTTCACCTATTGCCTGCTGAATTTTCTGCCGCAGAATCTCCAGTTGATCCGGGCTTAATCCCTGCTGCGCCGTGGGCAGGTCAAGCCCTAATTGCTCCGCCAACCGGATATAGGTGCGCTGATAGTAAAGATGCCGCAACCCCTGCATATCCGCAGGCGAAAGGTCGTTGGTCGCATAGCGGATAGCATCATCCGCCATATTGGCCGCATAATGGCCGCCACCAATGTACGAGTTACGACGCAGATACTCAAAGACATGAGTCTCCCCGTTCTGACCCCATTCCCCCACAATCTCACTCCCTCCCTGGGCGCCTGGCCTGACCACCATGATTTTCTTATAGCTGTCCGGCAGAGCGGGATTATTGGCCACGGCCTCAAACAGGGAGTGATTATGAAAGACGGGACGAATCCGGCCATCTTTTTTCTTCCGGTATTGCAGACCGACCGGCACACCGTCCCTATCTTTCTCGATATGACAACTGAGCTCCGCAAGCTGAATAAGATCCTGGGGATCCGTGGAACAGGTGGCCAAGGCAAACAGCACTGCTGATGGCAGCTGATGAAACAGGGCCATGGAAACGCCCGCCTCCTTCAAAGTGTGAGTTAGGGAGGTCTGCTCTTTTTCCGGCAGACCCATCCGACGAAAATCAGCGGCGCCGGCCTCCGCCCATTCCTGATCAATAAAGGTTGTCCCCCGAAACGGAAAGGGATTGGGGATTTCAAAAATCCAGTCGGCCTTATCAATAAATAAGGTGCCGTCGGGGAAATTATCCCGATTATCCTGAGCGGATTCACTATCACTGCCAATCAGGGGGCCTAAACGCTCAACCTTCTTTCCTGCCCTGAGATTGCAGACCGTATAGGAGGGCTTATGGATGCCGTAAAGAAACTGCTTATCCGGAGTAACGCAGGTACGAAGTTTCATCATGATTCTTCATTAGTCGCGGCCCATACCTTCAGGGCCTTTTGATAGACATCGGAACGGGAAAGCCCCAGATCCTTGGCAATGCGCCCACTCACATCCTTCAGGGAAAGTTCGGTATTTTGCTGATACCAGAGCAGAATTTCTTCCAGATTTTCACCCTGAACCTGCTGACAAAACCCAGGCTGGATAATCAGAACAAATTCTCCCCGGTTTCTCCGGCCTGTGGCCAGTGCAAGTAATTGACTGATGGATCCTGCCTGCAGATCCTCATGGATCTTGGTCAATTCCCTGGCCCAAAAAGCCTGCCGGTCACCTAAGATTTCCAACACATCGGCAAGGAGGGCGTCAATGCGATGGGGCGACTCATAAAAAATCAGGGCCCAGGGAGTCTCTTTAAAGGTACTGAGGAGTTTTTGTCGTTGCCCTTTTTTAGCAGGGGGAAACCCCAAAAAAAGAAAGGATCCGTCCGTAATTCCAGCCGCTGAAAGGGCTGTGGCGAGGGCAGAGGGGCCGGGAAGAGGAACAACAGGAACCCCGACGGCCCGCGCCTTCTGCACCAGCACTGCTCCAGGATCAGAAATACCAGGTGTGCCTGCGTCAGTGACCAAGGCGATGGTCTCACCAGCAAGCATTCTCTGTACCAACTCTTCCGAACGCTCAGCTTCTTTTTCCCGGTAATAACTGATCAGCGGGGTATGAATATCAAAGTGGTTCAAAAGCTGCCGACTATGCCGGGTATCTTCAGCGGCAATCAGATCAACCTCCTTCAGGATACGCAAGGCACGCAGGGTAATATCTTCAAGATTGCCGATGGGAGTGGCAACCACATAGAGAGTACCGACTCTATCCAGTTTCGTTTCTATCATCCAGAATCATTCAAAAAGAGTTATTGAGAGGTTGTCAAGTAATAACCATTACTTTTTTATCTATTAATTTACGGCCTGTTACGCCCCGCAGGCACCCCAAAGGAAGTGCCCTTGGGAGATGCCGTTCACGATATAAGAATATTGCTATTTATTTACAACGGATTACTTCTTTATCAACTCTGGTTGTGGCAAATCAGCACACTCCCAAAAAATACGAGCATGACAGGTGGCACAGATATTCATATCCAACTGCGGGCAGATGGCCGCAATGGCCTCCGTCTTCAACTCAAAAATGGTGTCCGCCTGCAACATACTGCCGTACTGACTCTGTTGCAAGGCATCCAGCACCGGTTGTTTCATCTCACAAAAATACATCGTTTCCCCTTTTGCCCGCTCCTTTTGAATGAGATCAACCAGAAAATCAGCTCCCGCCATATCAACAAAATTGATTCCGGCAAAGATGAGAAGATATTTTTTCTGTTCCCGGGAAGAATCAAAAAGTTGTCGTAACTGCTCTTGCACATGGGCAATGGAGCCAAAAAAAAGAGAGCCATCGATTCTGATGATCTTTAACTGCGGACACTCAGGCAGAGTAAGATCAGAACTGAAGGCCCGCAAGGGATGGCGAAAATCCGGCGCCCGGCGAAGCACCCTGGGATGCGAGGTCTGATTCAGATACAGCATTAAAGAAAGCATCACCCCAAAAAGAATGGCAAATTCTAATTCTAAAAAGAGGGTGGAGAAGAAAGTCACCATCAGGATCGCGCTCTCTCCTCGACTGGTGGTGAGTATCTTACGAATATGGTGAAAATCAATCAGTCCCCAGGCCACCAGCAAAAGAATCCCGGCCATGGTAGCATTGGGAAGATAAACCGCCAATGGGGCCACAAAAGGCACCAAGACCATAAGCAGGATACCGGCAAAGATAGCTGCCAGCGGTGTTTTCGCTCCGGCCTGAAAGTTAAGACCACTCCGATTAAAGGAACCCGTGGCGACATATCCAGAAAAGAAGCAGCCAATGGCATTGGAAAGTCCCTGGCCAATAAACTCCTGATTCCCATCGAGATTCTGCCCCGACTGTACCGCCAGTGAGCGGGCAATAGAAACAGCCTCGGTGAGAGCAAAGAGGGTAGTGGCCAAGGCCACCGGTGCCAGCCTCCTCAGAATATCCAGAGTAAAATGGGGGGCCGACAAGGGCGGCAGGGATGACGGCAGAACGCCAACCACCGGAATAGTAGTTACCCCCAACACACACGAAAAAATTAAAAAGACGCCACACGCCGCCAGCATGGCAACAATCATATAGGGTATTCTGGGCAGAAAACGACGAGCCAGCAGGCCGGCAATCATAGCCGTAAGCCCCACGATAATAACCTGGGGATTAAACTCAGCCCATTTAACAAGAAGTGAATACATCGTCTGATGGAAATGACCACCAGATACGACAGTAATCCCCACAAAATGTTTTAATTGACTGGAGATGATGAGCAAGGCAGAGCCAGCGGTAAAACCAACAACCACCGAATGAGAAATAAAGTTGACTAAAGAGCCCAGTCGGGCCAACCCCATGACCAACTGAATCACACCCACCATCATGGTCAGGGTCAATGCCAACTGAACAAATTCTGGACTTCCAGCGGGTGCATGTTGGCTGAGGGAGGAAAACAGAACAATAGAAGCAGCGGTGGTTGGCCCAGACACCAAATGCCAGGAAGAACCGAACAGAGCGGCAATAATAGCAGGGACCATGCCGGCATAAAGCCCATATTCAGGGGGCATCCCGGCAATGGTGGCAAAAGCGACCCCCTGGGGCAAAGCCAGAACCGCACCGGTCAGCCCGGCAATCAGATCAGCCCGAACTGTCCGAGGTGTCACCCGTGGCCACCATTGCAAAAAAGGCAGGAACGATGAAAATCGTCCCTGGCATTTTTTTGAATTTTCAAGTTGTTCCATCCATACACCTCAACAATAATACCACAAAAGATTCATTCCCATCGGAGACATCTTTTTATCCATTCCGCTTACCAGAATCAATCTTTATCTAACCCCGCTGAACGGGATATGTGCCTTACAGATTATTTTCTTGTAAAAAAACAAGAAAATAATCTGTAAGGCATTAACCTCAGACCTCGTAAACAACATGCCAAAAGCGTCATTTTTTTTGGACATTTGTTATTGGCTCTTCGC
The DNA here is from genome assembly GCA_020717935.1 of Desulfocapsa sp. Taxonomy (GTDB): domain Bacteria; phylum Desulfobacterota; class Desulfobulbia; order Desulfobulbales; family Desulfocapsaceae; genus UBA2270. Next base: position 256 of record DYDK01000095.1, on the reverse strand, counting down.
CGACCTCAACGACTAGCCATTTTCCGGCTGGAGTGCGTGCTCCGAGATTTGTCAATTTGCGACAAAGCAGCTCTTGTGCACATCTGCGCCTTGGTTGTTGCAGCGGCTCAAGTCGTACCGTAACTTCAGTCTTGGTTGACTTGATCCAGCCATGACAATTTGTGATTGCATAAAACAGATCCACCAGCTCATTTTCCTCAACACAATGCGGGCGGAGCCAGTCCACCATCTGCTTTCGGGCATTCCAGACAGAAGA
>DYDK01000094.1 GCA_020717935.1 Desulfocapsa sp. | reverse complement strand
TCGTTGAGGTCGGCGAAGAGCCAATAACAAATGTCCAAAAAAAATGACGCTTTTGGCATGTTGTTTACGAGGTCTGTATTCTGAAAAAAAAGGGTGTTGCCGCCGTTTCCAGTGCTGGCAGTAATGTACAGGTTGATGACGATCATGATCACGCCCCAGACGACTGGTTTACCCGCTTGTATCACCAAATCATGGAACCGCTGCTGGCGAGGAGTTCTGCCCGGTTGGTTTTTTTTGTCATCATCATTTCTCTCCTGCTGGCAACCTGTTCCATGGTTTATTTGGGGCTGGTCAAGGTGAAGATGCTGCCCTTTGATAACAAGAGTGAATTTCAGGTAATTCTCGATATGCCCGAAGGCTCCACCCTGGAACAGACCAGTCGGGTTGCTCTGGAAATGGCCGAGGTGGTTAAAAAAGATCCGGCAGTGATCAACTATCAAGTCTATGCGGGAACGGCTTCACCCTATAATTTTAACGGTCTGGTACGACACTATTTCATGCGCGGCGGCCCGACGGTGGCTGACATCCAGGTTAATCTGCGGCCTAAACGAGAACGGGATATTCAGAGCCATGGGATTGCGGTGCGGGTGCGACCGGGGATTGCCGCCATTGCCAAAAAATACGGAGCGGCCGTGGCCGTGGCCGAGGTGCCACCCGGGCCACCGGTCCTCCAGACCTTGGTGGCAGAGATTTACGGCCCCACCAGTGCTGATCGGATTCGTTTGGCTTCGGCGGTCAAGGGAATCTTTGAGACCGCCGAGGGCGTGGTTGATGTGGACTGGTACCGCGAGGCCGACCGCCAGCGGAAGGTGCTGACCGTGGATAAGGAAAAGGCGGCCCTCAATGGCATCTCTGAAGACGAGATTACCCGCACCGTTCATATCGCCATGCAGGGCAAATCCATTGATCTCTTTCATCGTCCGGAAGATAAAGAGGAGATCAATCTGGTGCTGGAATTGCCACGGGAACTCAAGGCCCGAATGGATGACCTGCTCAACATCTCCCTTCGTTCAGGAAGGAACCCGATGGCACCCCTGGTGCCTTTGCGAGAGTTAGTGCGGGTGAGCGAAGAACCGGTGGAACAACCCATTTACCGTAAAAACCTTAAACCAGTGATCTATGTCACCGGTGATGTGGCTGGAACTGTTGAAAGTCCGGTCTATGCCATTTTGGCTATGAATAGCAAACTGGCAGACCTGAAAGGGACGGATTTTGGCGGGATGAAGGAGAAGGTCGAGATTTTCAATCTCAATCAGCCCTTCGCCGAAGTGGAACCAGCGATGAAGTGGGACGGAGAATGGCATATCACCCTGGAGGTCTTTCGTGATCTGGGCCTCGCCTTTGCCGTGGTCATGATTTTGATCTATATGCTGATGATTGGCTGGTTCAAAGATTACTTCACCCCCTTGGTGGTGATGGCTGCCATTCCTTTTTCGCTCATCGGAATTCTGCCGGCCCATTGGGGATTCGGGGCCTTTTTTACCGCCACCTCCATGATCGGCTTCATGGCCGGAGCGGGAATCGTGGTGCGCAACTCCATTATTCTGGTGGACTTCATCGAGCTGCGCATCAGCCACGGCCTGCCCCTGGCCGAAGCGGTGGTCGAGGCCGGAGCCATCCGCTTCCGGCCCATGCTCCTGACCGCTCTGGCGGTGGTCGTGGGGGCCTCGGTGATCCTCGCTGACCCTATCTTTCAAGGTCTGGCTATCTCCTTGATGTTCGGTGAAATCGCCTCGCTGTTGATCAGCCGCATGGCGGTTCCTGTGTTGTATTTTATGCTGAAGAACAGAAAACAGGTGGTGTAATCATCTGTCAGTAAGAAATAACTTGAGAGGAACCCATGCCCGTTCCTGATTATCAATCGCTGATGTTACCTCTGCTGCGTTTTGCCGCCGATGGTCAAGAACATACCTCCCGTGAAGCGGTGGATATGCTTGCCACTGAGCTGCAACTGACGGCAAGTGAACGCAATGAGCTCCTGCCCAGTGGTCAACAGGAGGTTTTTAATAATCGTATTGGATGGGCAAAATCTTACCTTAAAAAAGCAGGATTATTGACATATCCTCGCCGGGGAACATTGCAAATCACTTCTCGCGGACAACAGATCCTTGCTGAGAATCCACCCCGCATCGATGTGAAATTGCTGAAACAGTTTCCAGAGTTTTTTGATGCTCGTGAACCATCTGTAAATGACAACGCAGGAGAACAGGCAGAGTCCGTTTCTGCTCTTAGGGCCTGTCCACAAATAACTTGAACAGATTGTATCTCATCTTCAGGCTATCTTTGGCTGCGGCTCAATCACAAAATCCTCATCGTAGCACAACTACGATTGCGGTTTTGTTCAATCGCCGCAACCAAATCTAACCTAAATCTGAGCACAATCATGTCCAAGTTATTTGTGGACAGGCCCTTATGGAGCAAACTCCTGAAGAAGCGCTTGAACTTGCTTATCAAAGCATTCGGGCCAGTCTCGCCCAGGACATTCTGACTCGGATTCTCTCTTGCACTCCAGCATTTTTTGAGCGCCTGGTTGTGGAACTGCTTGTCAAAATGGGGTACGGCGGTTCCCGCCGTGATGCCGGAGAGCGCATTGGCCAGAGTGGTGATGGCGGCATTGATGGCATTATCAAAGAAGACCGTCTTGGTTTAGATGTCATTTATCTCCAAGCCAAACGGTGGCAAGGGTCGGTAGGACGACCGGAGATTCAGAAATTTGTTGGCGCCCTGGTAGGACAACGAGCAAAAAAAGGTGTCTTCATCACCACCTCGTCATATACTGTCGAGGCCAGAGATTACGCGATGACCAATAACATTAAGGTTGTGCTCATTGATGGAAAACTTCTGGCCAACCTGATGATGGATTTTGATGTCGGGGTTTCGGTTTCAGCCACCTATAGTATTCAACGCATTGATTCAGATTATTTTGAAGAGGGCGAAGTAGGTTTCTAACGAGATGCTCAAAATGACTTCCAAACAACAGTACACCCTCATCGCCACCTGTGCGGCTGGCCTTGAAGATCTGGTCGCAGAAGAGATCGTCGCCTTTGGCGGCACAGAGATTGTGCGGGCCAAAGGAGTGTTAACCTGGCAGGGCGATCTGGCCAGCGGTTATCGGGCCTGTCTCTGGTCTCGCTGTGCCTCCCGCATCCTGCTTCAATTGGCCGACTTTCCGGCGGCAGATGATACCGAGTTGTATCAGCAGTGTGGAGTCATTGACTGGCAGAAACATCTGGATCTTGATACTTCCTTTGCTATTGATTGCACCCTGAGCGATTCCGCCATCACCCACAGTCAATTTGCCGCCCTGCGGGTGAAAGACGCGCTGGTTGATCAGTTTCGAGAGCGATGCGACGGCGAGCGGCCATCGGTGCAGGCCGAGCGGCCTGGCGTGCAGATTCGTCTGCATATTCATGACAATCAGGCCACCCTTACCCTTGATCTTTCCGGTGAAAGCCTGCATCGTCGTGGGTATCGGGTGGAAAGTGCAATTGCTCCCTTAAAAGAAAGTCTGGCCGCCGGCATTGTTGCTTTGGCCGGATGGCAGAAAGATATTCCTGCTGATACCGTTTTTCTTGACCCTCTTTGCGGCTCCGGCACCTTGCTGATCGAGGCTGCCCTGATTTATGGCGATTCCGCTCCTGGCCTGGGGCGCAGCTATTTTGGCTTTCTGGGCTGGAAGGGGCATGATGCGTCGTTGTGGGATCAGCTTGTGGATGAGGCAGTGGCACGGGAAGAGGCTGGTCTGGATCGTCCTTGGCCGCAGTTTCTTGGCTATGACGCCGATCCGGTGGTGGTGGCGGCAGCACGAAAAAATATTGAGCAGGCCGGACTCTCTGAAAAGATTCGGGTCAAACAGGGACAGCTTGCCAACCTCAAACGACCGGCAGACAAAGGGTTTCTGGTCTCCAATCCGCCCTATGGTGAACGGCTGGGTGAGCTTGATGAGGCTGTTCAGCTCTATCGGGCCTTGGGGCGGGCGGCACAAACCGAGTTTGCTCCCTGGCAGGTTAGTTTTTTTATTGCCGCCCCGGATTTTGCCGACCGCTTCGGCCTGTCCTGGTCGGCCAGTCATCGCCTCTTTAACGGCCCCCTGGCCTGTCGTCTCTTCTGCGCCCAGCCGAGGTCGGTTGAGGCCGAATCTGCTTTTGTCTGGGAGCTTTCTTCTGATGCGGTATCGGGAGAGGATTTGCAGGATGTTGATTTCGCCAACCGTTTTATCAAAAATTTCAAAAAGATAAACAGAGGGTGTGAGTGGGCACAGCGAGAGGGTGTGAGCTGCTTTCGGGTCTACGACCGGGATCTTCCTGAATTTAATGTCAGCATTGACATGTATGGCCGCTGGGTTGTCGTTCAGGAATATGCGCCGCCGGCCACCATTGAGCCTGAGCTTGCCGCCAAACGCCTGTCTTTGGTCTTGCTCGTGCTTCGCCAGGTGTTGGGGATTCGTCGTGACCGCATTTTTATCAAGACCCGTAAAAAACAAAAAGGGAAAGAGCAGTATCAGAAGCAGAGCAGTCAGAAGAAAATGCATGAGGTTCGGGAGGGAAAGTGCTTCTTTCTGGTCAACTTTACGGATTATCTTGATACCGGCCTCTTTCTTGATCACCGCATTACCAGAAGCCGAATTGGCCGCCTTGCCGCCGGTAAGCGTTTTCTCAACCTCTTTGCCTATACCGGCACTGCCACTATCCATGCGGCCCGGGGCGGGGCCGAATCAACCACCACGGTCGATCTTTCCGCCACCTATCTGTCCTGGTCGCGCATGAATCTGGCCCTTAACGGCTATGGCGGCCCGGCCCATGTCACTGTCCAGGAGGATTGTCTGCAATGGTTGGACACCCCGCGCGGGCACCAGTACGACTTGATCTTTGTTGATCCCCCCACCTTTTCCAATACCAAAAAGGAACACCGGGTCTTTGATGTCCAGCGGGATCATGGACGATTGCTGGAGCTTGCCATGCGCCGTCTGGCCGCTGGCGGCCTGTTGATCTTTTCCACTAATTTCCGCAAGTTTGTCCTTGATGAGGACTTAGGTCAGCACTTTGCCATCCAGGAGATCAGCCGGGAGACCATCCCCCTGGATTTTGAACGCAACAGCCGGATCCACAGATGCTGGGAGTTTCGGCATCGGCTGGAAGTGTAAGTGTCGTGGCAGGCATAATGCGAGAGGTGCTGGATCAATTTTGTCCAGCGAGTTCCACCGAGCCACAACTCACAGCTTTGAGCGGCGGCAATATCAACGATACCTGGCTGGTGCGCACGAATCGTGAGGCGAATCGTGAGGCTTTTATCCTGCAGCGATTGAATTCGCAGGTCTTTCCTTTTCCCGAACTGGTTGTGGCCAATCTGGCCACTCTTTCCCGTCATCTTATTGGAAAGGGCCTCGATCCTGATTCGCGATGGAAAAAGAGTGTTCTCGTGCCCACCCTGGCGGGGGAGCCGTTGTATATGGACGACAACGGGCAGACCTGGCGGGCAATCACCTATATCGAACAGACACGGACGCACGCCCAGATCCGCACGAGCGCACAGGCCTGGCAGGTGGGCTGGGCCCTGGGTCATTTTCATCATCTGCTGGCCGATCTTCCGGCCGTTCACCTGTATGAGTCGCTCCCCGGCTTTCATGTCTTGCCGCTTTATCTTGATCATTTTGATCAGGTTGTCTGTGGGCCACTGCGTGCGGCAAAATCGGGCAATGCTGTCGTGCGTTTCTGCCGTGATTTCGTGGCGGCAAGACGAGCGGGGGCAGGCGTGCTGGAACAGGCGAGGCGCCAGGGCAGGATTGGGATACGGGTTATTCATGGCGACCCCAAGGCCGCCAATGTTCTTTTTGATGCGGTAAGCGATCAGGCGGTGAGCCTCATTGATCTCGATACCGTAGGGCCAGGGCTTGTGTTGTATGATATTGGTGACTGCCTCCGTTCCTGCTGCAATACCGCCGGTGAGGCGGCATCTGATCCTGCCCAGGTGCACTTTGATATGGACCTGTGCCGAGCTGTTCTGGATGGCTATCTGTCTGTGGTCGGGGCCGAACTTTCAATCGTTGACCGTTCGTTGATGTATTCGGCAGTTCGCCTGATTGCCTTTGAGCTGGGGCTTCGGTTTTTCACTGATTATCTGGCCGGAAATGATTATTTCAAGGTGAGTCATGAAGAAGAAAACCTGCATCGAGCCTTAGTTCAGTTTCATCTGGTGCTGAGTATCGAGCGAAACAGAGAGCAGATAGAGAAACTTGTTTCTCTATCTGCCCGTTCCCTTTACCAAAGATAGCCGGAAGCAGGGATGCAAGAGGCTCTATAAAGAGATCTGTGAATTTTGTTACCAGTTCAATTGTTGTTTTTGGGAACACGAGATGCTAATGCAATGACTGAATGTCTGCTCGGTTCATGTCCAAGATTAACTGACACTTAATTCAATTTCTATTCTAAGTATTCACTTATTGCGTAGACACACATGTCATTCTCCCTTGTTTACAAAGACTATATCGCCAATTATTCTTTCTGCAATATTGTAGTTTTGATTTAGAAACGGAATAAAAAGATTATGCATTCGGTTAAAAAAAATCTCATTCACTGTTTCAATGGAGATGTGCGCAACGAACGCAGGTCGCTTAGCCTGATGTTTGTCTGGCTGGCGGTGGTTTTACTCGCTATTCTCTTTGGGGGTGCCACCCATTCTTCGGCGGCCCCTGCGGTTTCCGCATCTTTGGAGCCTCAGGGATTTTCCCTTGATCAAGTCGCTGAACTGATTATCACTATGACCGCAAAAGACAGTTGGAATGACCCAACACTGCGTCCTTATTGACTTA
>DYDK01000093.1 GCA_020717935.1 Desulfocapsa sp. | reverse complement strand
AGAAAGTCAAGTAGATTGGCACAGGTTTTGGAAAGCAGGTTCCATGCCAGTTTGACAATTTTTTTCAAGAAATTTAGCCATGCTGTCCTCCTTTGAGAAATAGATGTGTTAGGGCCTCGGCAAGAATAAATTGTTCCGTATTGCGCAGGATTTTCAGTCATATTCGAGGAGCGGAAAGAGGCGCATAGCAGGGCTATGTAACTCTTTTCGCGACGAAGAAGATGACTGAAAAGACCAGCAAAACGGGATGATTTATTCTTGCCGAGGCCCTTACAAGTAAACCGCATAGTTGTATATAACATGAACATTCTGTAATTACAATAAGTTGATTCGTTTTTGATGTGTTAAGTTAATGACATTGAGTTTCACCATGCGCGGCTCCATCATTAAATGCGAATGCCTCCTCCCCGACGACCTTTGGCCGGTACAAGCAGATGAAGGCCAGATCAGTCAGGTGTTGCATAACCTGCTGATCAACGGCATCCAGGCCATGCCTGACGGCGGCATCATCCGTGTCCGGGCTGAAAATGTATCGTTTGCCGTTTCCCAACTTCTCCTCGCACCGGGAAGATATGTCAAAGTGAGTGTCATCGATCAAGGAACCGGTATTGCCCCTGAACTTCTTCCACGAATTTTTGATCCCTATTTCAGCACCAAAGAGTTAGGGAGCGGCCTTGGCCTAGCTATATGTCACTCAATTATCAACAAACATAAGGGGATCATTGAGGTTGATTCCGAACCGGGAAAAGGAAGTTCCTTCTTCGTTTATCTGCCGGTTGCTGAAAACAGCCGCAATGACCATGCCGATACCGAGAAAGAAATGCCCTGTATGGCTGAATCGGCTGAATCGGCTGAATCGCTGAGCAGCAGTAAGGTACTGATTATGGATGACGAAGAAATGATCAGGGATATCAGCTCGCAAATGTTAACGATCCTTGGTCACGATGTCCATTGCGTTGAAGACGGAGACGGAGCGATTAAAGCATACCGAGAGGCCAGAGACATCGGAGCCCCTTTTGACTTGGTCATCATGGATCTTACTATTCCCGGCGGCATGGGAGGCCAGCAGGCGGTCATTGAAATTCTGCAGATTGATCCCCAGGCCAAGGTGATTGTCTCCAGCGGCTACTCTACTGATCCGGTTATGGCGAATTTCAGGGAGTATGGTTTTTGCGGAATGATAACAAAACCGTATTCTCTTAACGATCTGGAAAATATCGTGGGGAGTATGCGTTAGTGACTTACAGATTTTTTTCTTGTTCTTTTACAGGAAAATAATCTGCGAAAGGCACTTATCCCGTTCATCGGGGTTAGATTCCATAATGCGGCAAGCAAGTTATTTGTGGACAGGCCCTAACTCGTGCTGTACCTCGTTTATTTATACAGGAAGACGCATTAGCGCTGTACCAACTTGAAAGCGAATTGGAATAAGCACATCATCAGTAATCTGCAGAATATGACAGTCAACAAAAAAACACCAGAAAAGCAGTCACCCCAAACAGCGTGCCGTCGTTGTGGTACCTGCTGTCAAAATGGCGGGCCAGCTCTGCATGGGCCTGATCTTCCCTTGGTGCGACAAGGGAAACTGTCCCTTGATGCCCTCATTACCATTCGTCGTGGAGAGTTGGCCCATAATCCTCTGACCGACCGGATTGAATCAATACCCTACGAACTAGTAAAAATCAGGGGTACTGGTCGGGAGTGGTGTTGCTGCTATTATGACGCCGCACGAAAGGGCTGTTCCATTTATGGGAACCGGCCGGTGGCCTGTGGGACGCTGAAGTGCTGGCAGCCCAAGGAAACCCTGGCCCTTGTTGGTCAGGATCTTCTCAGTCGCCTGGATATTCTGGGAGAAGCTCATCCCTGGCGGGCTGTGGTGCTGGAATATGAACGATTGTGCCCCTGCCCTGATATGGGTGAGGTGCACAACAAGTTGATGGATCAACAATACTCCATCCTCTCAACACTGGAGATACAGATCAGTACAGATCTGGCTTTTCGCGAACGAGTGGTGAGTGATCTCAACCTATCACTCGACGAGGAACTTTTCCTCTTTGGTCGTCCTTTGTTTCAACTATTACAGGGCATTGCCGGAGGAATACAATAAAGCAACTTGGTCTGCAAATGCGAATCAAGTTGCTTTAGGGGACTTGGAAAATACCAATATACCATCTTGCTTCCCATCTTTGGGCCATCTTTGACTGTGCCTCAATCACAAAATCCTCGTCATAACACAATTATGCCTGCGGTTTTGTTCAATCGGCACAGCCAAATATAACCCAAATCTGGTCGCAATTCAGATACATTGGTAATTTCCAAGTCCCTTATTGTATGAGAGCGATGGGATCGACGGGCCACATTTCCTATTTGAGCGCCGGTTGTTTCTTCTGTTCCTTGGTGAGGAAAGTATAGAAGGCAGGGAAAGCGAGAAAGAAGGCCACACAGATCAGGTATTCGATCCCTTTGATATGGGTGTAAAAATCCACCAGGGTGTGCAGGGGTTTAATCATGCCGGTAGCCACCATATATTGTCGGGCCAGTTCGCTGACAGACCAGCCCTGATGGGAAAGGGCGTTGATGATTGCGGCCCCGCTCCAGACACATGCCACTGCACCGGCGGCGAGGAAAATTTTACTTGCTGTGGAAAACTGGTTTGTTTGAGTGGTTTGAGTCGTCATGATTTTTGCTCCTTTGTTTCAGTGGAAGAGGAAAAAACCTTATAATTATTGGCAGTTAAGAAACAACCTGTTCGTTTTATTCATTTCTTTACGGCCTATTACGCCCCGCAGGCACCCCGCAAGGAAGCTTTCTTGGGTAAAGTCCCCTTGGGGGATGCCGTTCATGAGGCCAAGAATATGAGTTGTTGTGTACAACGGCTCAGTTACCGGTAACGGCCGTCATAAAACCTTTGATGGCACTGCCAAGCCCGCCATTTATCAGGCCGCTGATCATGCAGGCCAATCCCCACAGGCCAATAATTGCGGCCATGCCTATGCCGACTGCCAGGGCAAATTTTGAGGTTTCATAACTGGCATTGATTTCCGTTTCATGCGTGGTGTTAATGTTTGTTGTCTTCATGATGAACTCCCTGTTTTTTTGTTTATCTTGTTGAAGTTTCGTATTTAGTTGTTTCATTTGCCTTTGTTAAAGCATAAATAATGCCAGAATGGTTTTTATTGATATAATAGTCTGGATAAATGTTTTAACTTCTTGAATTTATGATTGAAATTATCTGTACACATTACAATGTGTGATACGAGTCAGATGCAACAGAACTGAGGTATGATCATGAAAAAAACGCAGAGTTGTTGTATCCATCAGAAATGTCGTTGTGGGAAGCCTACGGAACTGTTGCGTTTTTTTGTGGATAGGAGCGGCACAATGATGGCTGTCGTGTGGAGATGATGGTAGGTATCCCCCCAAATCGAAGAATGAGAATCAGCAAAGGATAGGTGTTTTTTTATGGAATCCGACTTCCTCAACTGTGCAGGCAGCAGAAACTGCAAACCCTCTCTTGACAGAAATCTCATTCAATCCTAATAAAGGAGTGTCATTGGCATGAAACCAAGGACTTGAACAATGGAAAAGTCCACTGGCGTACTCTGTATGCCCTTCCCTCCTTCTCTCCGGGAGTCTCTATACTGTGAACGATCTTCCCTCTCGTTGGAAATCATATGGCCTCTCGGTAATGAGGGTATTGATATCACGGTATGTGATCCTGGCCGCTTTCCTTTTCGCCTACACCTGGATTATGAGTCTTATCGGGGGGATGCCGCCGCTGAGATATTTCTGCCGCCTTGAGCTTCCGCTGCTGTTAGCTGTTTACTACTATCTCAACCGGTTGACGCAGCCTTCAAAATGGCAGGCCCTGATCACCGCCATTCCCATTGTCCTTGTCTATGCCGTCTTTGACATGGTTTTTTTGCAGTTCGGCAGGCTTCTGCGATTTATAGAAATCAAAGAACTGCCGGAACTTATGGGGGTTCTCCCCCTGTGGGCGATTGTCGCTCTTCTTCTTTTTGTGGGAGTGACCGTCACGGTCTTTATCCGCTCCCTGCACTTCAAGTTAGACCGGCCGGCCATTGTCGGGGCCTTGTCGATCCTGACCTTGATCCTGGCGGTGGAGTTGAAACCGGACTCTTTTCTCTATGCCTTTGAGAAAACTCAGCGGGAGGTAACGAAATGGTCTGATATTCAGAGCGCTGAAGATAACGGCAGGGTCTGGATGATGCTGTATAATGAGGCCAAGCGAAGATCCAATACCCTGAAAATGGCGGACTTTAAGGCCGATCCGGTTTTTTTGAAGAAAATTGACGATGTTATGTCCATGATGAATTCGCTGGAAAAGAAGCGAAATGTCCATCTTGTTGTCCTGGAAAGCTTTATTGATCCGACCCTTTTTACCGGCCTGTCGTTTTCCAAGAACCCCGTTCATCCGGAATTTGACAAGATCTTTAAAAACAAGGGCTCCATTTCCATTTCTCCGGTCTTTGGCGGGGGAACAGCCCAGGCGGAGTTTGAGGTCCTTTCCGGCGTCCCGGCCTTTGGAAAATTTTCCGGGATGGAGTTTGATGTCTTTACCGGGGCCGACACCTATTGCCTGCCCGCCATCTTGAACAGCGCCGGTTACCATACCATGGCCACTAACGCCTACAAACCGGACTTTTTTAATTCCATCAATGCCTACAAGGGGGCCGGTTTCCAAAGCAGCTATTACCCCAAGGAGTACGCCAAGGGGCGTGAGACCTATCTTTCAATCGGCGATGTCACCGGTGAAAAATATATGTTTGACGGGGAGTTGCTGCAGCAGAATCTGGCGTATATTACGGAATGGAAGAAAAACAATCCGGGCGTGCCGTTTTTCAATTATATCATGAGTATTTACGGTCATTATCCTTATCAGATGAATACCGAAAAGCGCCCGCTTATCATTGAAGCAAACGGCGTGATTAAAGATGGCTTTCTGGAACACACCGTCAACCAGTATTATTACCGCACCGAGGCCCTGGCGGAATTTGTGCGCGGGATCAAGGCGGTTGATCCCGAAAGCCTGGTGATTCTTATCAGCGATCATCTGCCCGGACTTTACGGCCCCAATACCTTCGAGAAACTGAACTATGCCGGGGGAGAAAAAGACCAGTTACACATGAACCGGGTCTTTTTCTTTGAAAACGGCAAGGCCGTCCACTATGATATCCTCCACCATTATGATATTCCGGACATCATCCTGAATTATCTTTCTGATGGAAACTACTGCGCTACCCAGGTCTGTAAATTCAAGGCCCCGTTACAACAGGTTGCGGCAGCAGATTATGACCAGGCCTATATGGCCATCATTGCCAATGCCATGAAATAATACAAGGAGACGGTGTGCACATCTTTACTTCTATTCTCGTGACGGCCTGGCTGATCCTTCAGCCGGGCCTTGTTTTTTCCGCCGCCGGTGATGACCGGCAGGCGATCGCCACCGGTATTGTCGAGGGAACCCCACAGCCCCGGAAGTATGTTGTCGAAGGAACGAAGGTTATTGATGCCGCGAGCCGCAAACCCTTATTCTTCAAGGGAATCGGGTATTCTCCCTATCTCAAGGGTGAGACCCCCATGCAGGGCGCTCCTCCCGGCAATGATGAGCGCTATGAGGAGCATCTCGGGCTGATGCAAGGGATGAATGTCAACTATCTCCATGTCTTTCCCATGCAGATGCCGGCGAAATTCTTTGAGGCCTTGGACAAGACGGAGTTTCTTTATGGTCAGGACATCTGGGTCTGTCCCTACGAAGAGGACTTTCTGGCCGAACCTTTTCTTGCCAAGACCTTTGTCGCGATCAAGGCCGCCATCGACCATGTCTATCAGGTCGGACGGCCGGAGCGGCTGGTCCTGTTTTCCATCGGTGATGAGTTGCAACCGGAGGCGGTAGTGCGCACCAATTCCCGCCATCCCGAGGTGCGCAGTTATCACGGCAAACACCTGAGCGTCGATAACCGGAACCCCTCGGAAATTGCCATTGCCCGTCTTATGGACATGGCCATGGACTATGAGCTGACCCGTTACGGACAACGCCATCTCTATTGTCACACCAGCTTTACCCATATTGGCCCCCTGGCGAACCGCCCGGATTTAGAGGTTCCCAAGGAACATGTGGTCACCCCGGATCTGGGCGACCTGATCTGCCTCAATGTCTATACCTACGCCCGCGGGGTGCGGACATCGCCGCCTGGCTCGACCACCGGCACCAGCTACCAGGGCTATCTGGAAGAACTGACAGAACAGAGCAGGAAGCCGGTCTTTATCACCCAGGTTGGGCTGTCCACCTCCCCCTTTGAACCAAAGGCATGGGTGCCGGGCTTTGGCGGACACAAGATAGACGATGTCCCGGCGGAATTTTCCGCCATCTGGAAAAATATCAAGACCGCCAAGGGCAGTGAGAGGTTCTGCGGGGTGGCCTTTTTTGAGCTGAACGATGAGTGGTGGAAAAGCGGGGAGGATGCGGCGGATTCAACCCGCCATGACCAGGAAGACCCCGAGGAGTGGTTCGGGATCTATGAGATTGGTGAGCACAACCGCTTGCTGCCCAAGGGCAGGATAGCGGAGACCATCAAGAAGTTGTATCAAGGGCAGTGAGTTGCGAATGTGGGGGTGGCCCGAATGTCGTTGGTATAAGGCCGGGGACAGTCCCAAGTTTACTCCCTGCGGTGGTAAAAAACGCTCAAACTGGCGCTATTTGGAAATGTTCCTGATTTCCTATCTCATCTTCTCAGGATATTGCAGGACAATCATAGCCGACAGGACAATCAACACCCCCGGCAAGACAGCCGGTTTAGGCAGACCATGGCCAAGCAGCACATCGATGA
>DYDK01000092.1 GCA_020717935.1 Desulfocapsa sp. | reverse complement strand
ATGAGGCCCGGGCGTTGATCCGGGAGCTGTTTATTTCGTCAGCCGAACTTATCCCTGATGAAAACGCCAGAACACTCTCCGTCAAAATTCATCGTATGGCGAGTCCCACGCATGACCGGGCAATTGCAGCGCTGCTGGAGGAACTCAATCAATTAAACTTCTGCCACCCTGAAACAGGGTGTCGATTTATTTACACACTGGTTTGACATCATAAAAAGTGCCAACGCCAAGTGCGCCCGGATCAGGAAATCTGAAGTTACGGAATTTTCCTTTTCTGAGTTGAGATCGGAATGCAGTTTTTGGATGGTGGTAAAACAGATATTAATATCACTGTCATTTACACCCGCGAAATGCGGCACCGACGAGATGGTAATCTGCCGTGAACCGATATTGATATTTTCAGTGAAGAGAAACTTGGACGATAAGGGGTTGAGGAAATTATCCCTGGTCTTGTCGATGATGTTGGTAGAGTTGACAAAAAAGAGAAAATTGCGATAGCCTTTCTCGTAGAGATAGAGAATCAAACCGGCCATAATCAAGGTCTTGCCGCTACCGGTGGCCATGTTGAACAAAAAATGCAGGGGAAACGCCTTATTGGGAAAGGGTTTCTCGAAACAGTGGAAAAAACGGGCAAAAGCCTCTTTCTGATAGGGACGCAGGGCAAACTTGGAGTTCAGATTGTCCTGGAGGAAGGCCGGAATTTTCGCAGGCAGCAAGCCCATTTCAGAAACGGCATTCAGGGTTTCATGTAAAAAATTATCAGCCATTACAGCGACTCGCCATAAAATGACTGATTGAGTTTTTTGTCTTCCTCGCTCACCGCAAAATCAGCGTCTTCAATTTCGGAAAGGTTGAGGTAGAGTTGGTTTTTATTCAGGAGTTCCGCCAAAAGCTGTTTCTGTTTATCCAGACCGTTGTCTGTGGTGCCGATGGCCACAAAATCATGGACTGCTTCTTCCGGATTTTCAGGATGGATGTACCAGTTGAGGAAGGAGTTTTTAGCAATATCCAGCCAGAGTGCGACCAGCTCTTCACTGGAATCAGCGGACTGAATGGCATCCATGTAGTTCTCGTTGTATTTCATCAACTCGCAGGAGATGAGATCGCCGCCGCCCTGCCAGCCCACGGATTTAGAGATGCCGCCTTGCTCGCCAGACATGACTTTTTTCAGCCGGGAAACAGGGATAGTTTCGATATAGTCCATTTGCTCAATACCGATAAACTGACGGCCCATTTTATGGGCAACGGCGGCGGTGGTGCCAGAACCAAGGTGGAAATCTAAAACGATGTCGTTTTGTTGGGTTGAAAGATTGACAATTCTTTGAAGTAATTTCTCTGGTTTTGGTGTTTTGAATAATCCGTCATTAAAAAGCGTCTTTATCTCTTTTCTGGCTTCATCGTTATGTCCGACTTCACTGTATGGCCAACAAGTTGTTGGAACGATACCGTTTTGAACTTCTATCAAATATCTCTTTAATTGTGGGGCACCTTTTCCATCTTGGCCAAAAAAAACTCGACCTTTTGTAACCCATTCCTGCATTGTACTTTTATTTGTCACCCAACATCTGCCTTTTGTTGGGTGATACTCCTTTTCTGTATTTGGATTGATAATCACATAGTCATAATCTTCGGAATAAGTTTTAACTGTCAAATTATCAGATCGCCACAAACCTTTCCCGTCATTTGAGTCATACTTATAAAGAGAGTTTTGTTTATCTGTTCTTGGGAGTAGATTTCTTTGAAATGACGCACTTTTTTGATAAACAAGAATATGGTCGTGAACACTGGAAATACCTTTTGAGTCATTGGCAAGAGCATAATTTTTATGCCAAACAACATTTGCGACAAAATTTTCTCTGCCAAAAATCTCATCGCACAACACCTTGAGATAATGGGCTTCTTCATCATCAATATTGATCCAGATGGAGCCATCATTTTTTAATAAATCTCTGGCCACCTCCAAGCGGTTCTTCATGAAGGTCAACCAACTGGAATGATTGAAGTTGTCATTATAGCCAAAGGAGTCATTTCCAGTATTGTATGGTGGATCAATGTAAATCAACTTCACCTTGCCCCGAAACTGTTTCTTTAATGAGTGTAAGGCCAGCAGGTTATTGCCCTTGATAATCAGGTTTTCTCTGATGGTCCCAGCTGCATCTCTCCTGATTTCCACAACTTTCTGTTCGCCGTCCACGGTATAACGCTTCCAGTTGGTCAACACCTTCGGCCAAAAGAGGCGATCAATTTCATCATGGGCCAGGATTTCGTTGAAAAATATCTCCTTTCGTTTTTCCTCTTCATTTGTCTGTCCACCCTCCAGGACGCAATCCTTATACGGCCAGACCAAGGACACCTCGCCCCGCTCCCGCAAGAATTTGCCGTCAATGTTCAGGCCAATTTTATTCCTGAAACGGGTGTAAGAGTTGGCGAGAAAGTTTTTGTCAGCAAGGTATTCGATAAAAGTGTTGAGGTTGAAAATCCAGTGGCCTTCAATCTCGTCAAAGAACTTGCTCTTGATCTCAGGTCTTTTCAAAAGGAGCCGGACAAGATCATGATCAATTTTCCACGCCCGATCAATGACCGCAGCCTTGACCAACTCATCTCCATCATCAATAAAACGGGGATCGGTTTTCAGCAGTTCAATCAATGTTTCGTTAAATCGTGCGCCCATAACTGATGTCCCTGGAAAAGAGAGATTGAAAAAATGAATAGGAGAGATGCTTATCACACAGAAAGGAAGGAGTCTACACTCGAATATTAAATCTGAAAACCTCTTTATTTTTAACTGGCATCTTCCCTTGGGAAAATGGTATTTTGCATTATTCAATAAGATGTGTTGAACTGACCACAAAATATTCATGATTTACAGGAGAAAAGATGCAAAAAACAATGGTGAGAATGGGGTTGTTTCTGGGTCTTCTTTTAACTTTTGCATCCTTGGCAGTAGCCGCAGTCGAAGAATATCCCCTTTTTACCACCCTTGAAGGGTTTTCGTTCGATCAAAAACACAGCAAGTCGGAAAAGTTTGGCTCCTATGATTTTAGAACCGGTCAAAAGGGCTCGGATAAGGTCACGGTTGAAGGAAAATATTTTGAGCTGCGTTATGATATTAACAAAGGGATTGAAAAGCCGGGCGTCTTGCACATTATCAGAAATTTTACCAATGCCGTTCGCCAGAACGGGGGTGAGATTCTTCGCGAAGGAAAGTCTGACGCTGTAATGCGCGTTGTTCAAGGGAACAAGGAGATCTGGGTGCGCGCTTTTGCTTCCAATTCAGGAGGCAGCTACTATTTGTACATCATTGAAAAAGGAGTGATGAAGCAGGAGGTGGCGGTTAATAAAATCTTGGATGCCCTTGACAGCGTTGGCAAGGCGACGGTGTACATCAATTTTGATACCGCCAGCAGTCAGATGAAAGCAGATGCCAAACCAGTGATTGCTGATATTTTTGACATGCTCCAGAAACGCTCTGACCTAAAGCTCTCCATCGAAGGACACACCGATGGAGATGGCACGGCCGAGAGAAATCAGAAACTCTCGGAAGAACGGGCCGTGGCGGTCAAAACAGCTTTGACGGCTCAAGGAATCGAAACCAATCGCCTGGCCACCAAAGGATATGGGGCATCCAAGCCAGTGGCGGATAACACCAGCGAAGAGGGCAAAGCCAGAAACCGGCGGGTAGAACTGGTAAAAACACCGTAATTGTGAGTGGATAGTTGGCACATCAATTAGAGAAAACAGAGAGCAAAAGAGAAAACATGAAAATCAAAGGATTCTCCACCTCGGCTGTGGCTGCCGGTATTCGATACGCAGATCGTTTAGACCTTGGCCTTATCGTCAGCGACACCCCCGTCGTCACCGCTGGGGCCTTTACGACCAACCAGGTCAAAGCGGCGCCGGTGGTGCTTGATATGGAGCGGCTTCAACAGGGCAAAGCCCAGGCCATACTGGTCAACAGCGGCTGTGCCAACGCCTGCACCGGTGAGGCCGGAATGCAGGCGGCAATGGCAACCAGTCAGTGTGTTGCCCAAGCCTTAGGCATTGCCGATTCGTTGGTGCAGGTTTCCTCCACCGGAGTTATCGGCGAGCAACTCAATGTGGAGGCCATACAGAAAGCGATGCCGCAGTTGGTGGCAGGTCTGTCGCCCGATCATTTCGAGCTGGTAGCCAAGGCGATTATGACCACCGATACCATTCCCAAGACGGCCTACCGCACCGTGCTCATTGCTGGAAAAGAGATACGGTTCATGGGGATGGCTAAGGGGGCGGGCATGATTATGCCCAACATGGCCACCATGCTTGCCTTTGTCCTGACGGATGCCAAGATTCATTTCCCGCAGTTGCATGAATCCTTGATACGAGGAGTGAGCAGCACCTTCAACCGGATTACCATTGATGGCGACACCAGTACCAACGATATGATTCTGGTAATGGCCAATGGGACTGCTGAAAATACTCTGATTGATGAAAACGAGACGAATGATCAGCAGCTTTTTGAGATGACCCTTACCGATCTGCTCAGGGATCTGGCCTTGCAGATTGTGGCCGATGGCGAGGGGGCCACCAAGTGCATCACTATTCGGGTCTGCGGGGCCAGAACCGTGCTGGAGGGCGAACAGATTGCCCGAACTGTCGCCAATTCCAATCTGGTCAAGACCGCCTTCTTTGGCGAAGATGCCAACTGGGGCCGGATCATTGCCGCCATGGGCCGCTCCGGTATACTTTTTTCTCCTGAGCGGGTGAATATCTCCTTTGGCGAGGTACTGATTGTTCACAATGGTTTGGGTCAAGGGAAAGAGGCTGAAACAGCGGCCACTGCCGTTCTCAAAGAAAAAAACATTGTCGTCACCATTGACTTGAAAGACGGGGCTGCAACTGTTGAAGTCTATACCTGTGATTTTTCGCTGGATTATGTGAAGATCAATGCCGATTACCGGAGCTGAAACACCCCATGCCACTATATCCATGACTACCAACAACGCGGCCTATATGCTGCCCAGAGCCATTGAGCTCACCGATCTGTTCTCGGGCCTTCCGGCAGGCTACCTCGTACATCTTGGCCCCGTTGCCGAGATGACATTTTCATATCTGGACACCTTTGATTTTCGCTTATACCATAAAGGGTTGATCTGTCGGCACCACGACAGAAAAGAATATGTTTTAACGGATTTTACGGGGACCGATCAGATCCAGGGAGATGGCCCCCCCCTTAAAAAACTCTTTGCGACGGACTTTCCTGCTGGCCCCTTGGCTGAGAGAATAGTCTCGGTAGCCGGAATTCGGGCCCTGCTTGTGCAAGCCACAATTATGAGGCAGTCGCAAACCTTTCATATTATCAATCGAGATCAGAAGATTGTTGTTTCTGGCATGCTGGCTACCCATCAACTGATGCGGACAAACGGGGAACCCGTCCTCGTGGATGCCTTTTTACGGCTCCACGGAATTCGTGGCTACGATCGCATACTGACACGGATCAATGCGCTTGTACAGCGACAGGGACTTACAGCCGAATATGCCGAGGATGGCACCCTTCGTTGCGCCCTTACCCTTAACGGATACGATCCGTTGCTGGAAGCCTCTCAATTTTCTATCGTCCTTGATCCTGCCGAATCCATTGTTCACGCAGCCCAGAAGATATTCCTTCATCTCCTCAAAGATATGGAACGAAATATCAACGGCATTCTTCACGACATTGATTCTGAATTTCTCCACGATTTTCGAGTAGCCCTTCGTCGTACCCGCTCTTTACTGGGAAGCATAAAAAAAATGGTGCCGCCGGCTGACATCACTTATTTCCAACAAAAATGGCGAGAGATTGGTGAAATGACCGGCCCAGTTCGTGACCTGGATGTCTATCTCCTTGACAAAGAGGCGTATCATTCCATGTTGCCTGAAGGGTTGCAGGCCGGTCTTTCTCTTTTTTTTCACGGCTTGGCCCAGCAACGGGTCACAGAACAAAAAAAGCTGAAAAAAACAATGCAATCCCAAGAGTTGCATGATTTCTGGGAACAGTGGCGTCATTTCATCAAAACCACCCTCCCCTCATCTCCTTTGGCCACTGGCCATGAGCCATGTAAAGAGGTGGCAAGCAAGGCCATCAAGAAGCGCTGGCACGCCATTCTCAAGACTGGGGCCTTGATAAGCCCCCAGAGTCCCGATGCCGACCTTCATCGTCTGCGTATCGAGGCCAAAAAACTCCGGTATTTGCTGGAATTTTATCGTCTCCTTTTTCCTATGGAAGAAATGGAACTTCTGGTAAAATCTTTGAAGAAATTGCAGGATAATCTAGGACGATTTAATGATCTTTCAGTACAGCAGGAAATGCTGGGGCGGTATCACAATGATTTGACGGACTGGGAACAGAAAAAGGCGATCAAAGTGGCATCGGCATTGGGCGGCCTGATCACTCATCTCCATGAAGAACAGGGAATCATTCGCCAGAAATTTGAACACTCATTTTCCCAGTTTGCCAGCGCCGACAACAATAACCTTTTTCATCTCCTCTTTGATTGAATCTATAAAAAACACTTAAGAAATAATGCACATTGTCACCAACATGATTCATCATGTTGGTGACAATGTGCATTATGCAATCTCTTTGAATATTTTCATGTTTTTCGTGTCGTTTGTGGTTTATTCCATTTCTATTTCAAATATTCACTTATTACATAGGCACTCATGCCATTTTCCCTTATTGATTTTGGCGTATCACCAACAGTCCTTTCTGTAAAATTATAGTTTTGATTTAGAAATGGAATTACTCGTCGTTTTCAGATTGAATCTTGTTTAGTGACTTACAGATCAATGTCATTAACTTAAAGAGTCGGCTTGTACATATGACTAAATTTCCGTTG
>DYDK01000091.1 GCA_020717935.1 Desulfocapsa sp. | reverse complement strand
TCTGTCTGGAATGCCCGAAAGCAGATGGTGGACTGGCTCCGCCCGCATTGTGTTGAGGAAAATGAGCTGGTGGATCTGTTTTATGCAATCACAAATTGTCATGGCTGGATCAAGTCAACCAAGACTGAAGTTACGGTACGACTTGAGCCGCTGCAACAACCAAGGCGCAGATGTGCACAAGAGCTGCTTTGTCGCAAATTGACAAATCTCGGAGCACGCACTCCAGCCGGAAAATGGCTAGTCGTTGAGGTCGGCGAAGAGCCAATAACAAATGTCCAAAAAAAATGACGCTTTTGGCATGTTGTTTACGAGGTCTGAACTCTCGAAAAACGAGGCCATGGTCTTTGACCCTTCCCGGAATATTGAATCATACATAACATTCGCCCGGCAGCATGGATGCACGATTATCCACACCTTTGAGACCCACCGTCAGGCCGATTATATCTCCGGCAGCCCCCGATTGGCAAAAGAACATGGATGCACCATGCATGCCAATACCCTCGATTTTACCGGCGCCTCATTTGCGTACAAGCCCATCGCCGATGGGGACATCTGTAACTTTACAAAAAAAGGGCCGGAAGTACAGGCCATTCATACTCCCGGTCACACCATGGGAAGTACCTGTTATCTCATAGACAACAAATATCTCCTCAGCGGTGACACGGTTTTTATCAGCACCGCTGGCCGTCCTGACCTGGGTGGCCGCTGGGCGGAATGGGCCCGAGAGCTGTACCTGACCCTCATGCTCCGACTACGGGAATTGCCCGATCATATCCACATCCTCCCCGGCCACTACACCTCCTGGGAAGAGGCCCATACAAGCAATATCTTCATGGAGCAATTAGGGGTATTACGAAAGCATGTCGTTGCCTTCCGCCTGGCGAATGAAAAAAAATTCGCCGATTTCATTGAGGAAAACATGCGCCCGCAGCCCGCTGTCTATGCCGAAATCCGTAAGGTCAATATCGGTTTCCTCGAAGTGAGCGACGACGAGGCCGATGTGATGGATCTGGGAAAAAATGAGTGCGGGGCCAGTAATTACGGCAAACAAGGGGTCAGTGCCGAGGGTGCCCGGAGGCAACCTGACTGATCCCCTTGGGGAGCTTTCCATGAAGATACGAATAGGTTTATTCTCTGCACCGGTAACAGTTGCCGCAGCCAGATGGCCCATGGTTTTCTCCAATCCTTTGCGCCCCTCGGCTTCAGGTCTTTTCAGCGGGCAGGCAACCAGCAAAAACGATGAACAAACTGGACATTGCGATAATGAATGAGAAGGGCATTGACATCCGTCATCATCGCCCGACCCACATCAACCGCTATCTCCATGAGGACTGGGATTGTGTCATTACCGTCTGCGGAGGGGCCCATGAATACTGTCCCGTCTTTGACGGGACAGTAACGCCCCTACTCCATTATGGTTTTGCCGATCCCTCCCAAGAACAGGGAACTTCCGAGCATATCATTCACAGCTTTTATCAGATCAGGGATGCCATCCAGTCCGCGTTCTTCACCTTGTATCGCGAACAGTTACGACCGTGTATGTCTCAATAATGTACTCTCACTCCCCTGTTATCGCTATCACCGGTATTGACACCCATATCGGCAAGACCGTAACCACCGGACTTCTAGGTCGGTATTTGATACACCAGGGGCGGCGGGTCATCACCCAGAAAGTAGCCCAGACTGGCTGTAGCGGGCTCTCGGAGGACATTTGCACCCATCGACACCTGATGGGCCAAGTTCTTCAAGCCGAGGATCACCAGGGTCTGACCTGCCCTTACTGCTTTGCAACGCCCTGCTCACCCCACCTGGCCGCCAATTTGGCCGGATGCAGTATTGACCCGTCAGTGATCCGCCGGGCCACCCGCGCCTTGGCCGAACGCTATGAAGTGGTGCTACTGGAAGGGGCCGGCGGCCTCCTGGTTCCTTTAACCGAAGAGCTGTCGTTTCTTGATTATCTGGAGCAGGAAGGCGCCCCCCTGATTGTGGTCAGCTCTCCTCGTCTCGGTTCCATCAATCACACCCTGTCAGTTCTCGAACTGGCACGCCATCGAGGCTTGACGGTGCTGGGGATCATCTATAATCGTTATCAGGAGGAAGATACGATCATCGGGAACGATTCTGCCCGTATTTTTTTCCAGTATTTACGGCGATATGGACATCGTGAATGCGTGATTGATCTGTATAATGCCCAAGAGTACCTTCAGCAGAAGAAGCCTTTGGATTTCGGCCCCTTGTTTCGCCATATTTTACCGGCATAAGGGGATCGGAGGGAATACATTATTCCATATTGCGCAGGGTGGAATGGTTTATTCTGGCCGAGCCCCTAACCCCGCACCAGGAGAACCATCATGCATTTACCCAAAAAAATTTGCCTCAGTTGTCGTCATTTCAGTCTGCAAGCACCGGCTTCCGGGGTCTGCAAGCTGGTGAAAGGAATGACAAACTACCCCGTGAAGTCCATCGAAGAGAGCTGTGAATCCTGGAAAGACTGCGGTCAACACTATTTTATCCGCACTGGCTGGATAAAACGACAGTTGGCATCTGCAACAGGAGAAACAACACGCACCGAAACCGGCATCATCCAGTGATTGATCATGGGAACAGAGATTGAACGAAAATTTTTAGTGACCAGTGACGAATGGCGGGGGCTTGCCCTTGGCGTTATCTATCGCCAAGGCTATCTGTGTATAGAGAAAGGACGGACGGTACGGGTTCGTATTGCCGGCGAACAGGCTTTCCTGACCATCAAGGGGGCCACCAGCGGGATCAGTCGAACCGAGTTTGAATATGCAATTCCAATGACAGATGCCCTGATCATGCTGGCCGAACTTTGCCAGCATCCGATTATTGAAAAAAAAAGACACACCATCAACCATCAGGGCGCTCTCTGGGAGGTGGATGAATTCTTTGGTGAAAATGTGGGGTTAGTGGTAGCCGAGATTGAACTTACCGAAGAAGGACAAGCCTTTACAAGACCAGCCTGGATCGGGGAAGAGGTCAGTGCTGATCGTCGTTACGCCAATGCCAGCCTGGTGAAATATCCCTTTTCCTTGTGGAGTTCTTAAGGACTCGGAATGAGAGGTTAGGGACTCGGATAATACGCAAACCTCAACGAACCACCTTCCCTTTTTTGGAGGCCCCCCCCATGAACTGTCCCCACTGCGCAGCCTCACTTCCTTCATTCCGCAATCCGGTGCCTACGGTCGATATTATTATTGAAGTGGGTGCGAGAATTGTGCTGATACAACGAAAAAACCCGCCATTCGGCTGGGCCTTGCCGGGCGGGTTTGTTGATTACGGTGAATCGTATGAAGCAGCAGCGGTTCGGGAGGCCCTTGAAGAGACCGGTCTGGCCGTGCGAAACCTGATCCAGTTCCACACCTATTCTGATCCGGGCCGCGACTCGAGGCAACACACCGCCTCAACCGTTTTTATTGCCCAGGCCGATGACCACCCCTGCGCTGGAGATGATGCGGCCGAGGCTCGACTCTTTTCAACGGCCAATCTCCCTGAGCTGGTCTTTGATCATGCCACAATTTTGGCCGATTATTGTGCAAGCAAAAAGGGCTAAAAAAGAGTTTTGAGTATCCAGAACACCACCAGCCCCATACCTATGGAGCTATAAAGCATCAGTCAGGGCAGACAATCGCTGCCAAACTTCTTGGCAATGAGGAAAAACGAGGCAATTCCGGCCACTCCCGCAATCAGCACAAACAACATATCTCTCATTTTTCCCCTCCCTTTTCTTTTCTACCCCAAGCCCCCCTACCCTCTGATCCGCACATCCCCTTTTTTACGCAGACGAATAGATTTGGGAGTGACCTCAACCAGCTCATCATCATTGATATAGGCAATACAATCTTCGAGGGTGAGCACCCGAGGCGGAGTGAGAATAACCGCCTCATCCGAACCGGAGGCCCGCATATTGGTGAGCTTCTTGCCCTTGCCCGGATTCACGACCATATCGCCAACCCTGCTGTTTTCGCCGATAATCTGGCCCACATACAACGGAGCCCCAGGATGAATGAACAGCGTACCCCGCTCCTGGAGGTTGAACAAGGCGTAGGCCACCGCGGTACAGGGATCCTTCACCAGCAACACCCCATTGACCCGGTTTTTAATTTCACCAGCGTAAGGGCCATACTCGGCAAAGACATAACTCATCATCCCCAGCCCTTTGGTATCGGTCATAAACTCGGAGCGATAGCCGAGCAGACCACGAGTTGGAATCTTGAAGACCAGCCGCATCATACCGCCATGACCGGTGTTCATTTCCTCCATTTGCCCCTTGAGCCGTCCCAGCTTCTCAATAACCACGCCCTGATAGCGCTCATCCACATCAATGGTAAGGGCCTCAAAAGGTTCAAGAATCTTGCCATTTTCCTCTTTCAGAATCACCTGGGGCCGCGTCACCTGAAACTCATAGTCTTCACGGCGCATCTTTTCAATGAGAATCGAAAGGTGCAACTCACCACGACCGGATACCCGATACCCGACTGCGTCAGTGAGCGGTTCATAATGGAGAGCGACATCCGACAAGACCTCACGGCTCAATCGTTCTTCGATATGACGAGAGGTGACGAATTTCCCCTCTTTACCAGCAAAGGGTGAATCGTTGGGGATAAAATTCATGGAGATCGTGGGGGGATCAATAGCAATCAGGGGCAAAGGCATGGGATTGTCAGGGTCGGTAAAGGTCACCCCCACGGTCACATCCTCCATGCCGGCCACCGCCACAATCTCGCCGACACTGGCTTTCTCTATGGGCACCTTGCCGTCCGATTCAAAGCGATAGATCTTGGAAATGCGCACCGGCTTGATGCTGCCATCCCGCCGAGCTACCGCCAGAGGTTGATTGATGGCAATAGTGCCATTGACCACCTTGCCAATCCCTAAACGACCAAGATAGGGCGAATAATCAATCGTGCTTACCTGCAACTGCAAGGATGCTTCAGGTGAGCCAGTCGGGGCGGGGATATGCTCGGTGATCATCTTGGAGATGATCTGCATTCCCATACCCTCCTCTTTGGAATCATCGGGATCGGCCATGGCATACCCTTCTTTGGCCGAGGCATACACTACCGGAAAATCAAGAACATCATCAGGGGCGTTGAGCTTGACAAAGAGGTCGAAGACCTGATCGAGAACCCAGGGGCAACGGGCCGCCGGTTTATCAATCTTGTTGATAACAACAATAACGGGCAGGTGATTTTGCAGGGCCTTTTTCAGAACAAAATAGGTCTGGGGCATCGGCCCTTCCTGGGCATCAACGAGCAACAATGCACCATCCGCCATTTGCAAAACTCGCTCCACCTGTCCGCCAAAATCGGCATGGCCAGGAGTATCAATGATATTGATGGAAAAATCTTCGTACTGATAGGAACCGTTCTTGGCGGTAATGGTAATGCCGCGCTCCCGCTCCAGATCCATCGAATCCATAAGCCGTTCCGCCACATCCTGATTCTCACGGAACATCCCTGAATACTTGAAGAGTTGATCCACCAGCGTGGTTTTACCGTGGTCAACATGGGCGATAATAGCGACATTCCGAATTTTTTCCTGTTTCATTTTCTCATTCCTTGATCTTGTTACCGGGATCGTGTACGGGATTTTTTGAGGGTCAAAATAAAAAAGCACTCGTAACAAGACGAGTGCTTATCGATTACCATAGACAACATTTTTTTCAAAAACCATGCCCCTCCGACATGGTGCATCCTTCAAATTTACTTACACTCAATACTGGAAAATCTTTTTTTATACCAAGGAAAAACAGGAATTGCAAGGAAATAGGCAAAAGAGCGATAAAAACAGCTCTCCGCAATAAACGAGAGAGACCATGCTTCACGACAATCAGGACTAACGGTGACCATCGGGCTGGCCTATGATGCTGAAAAAGAAAGAGCGAAAATTGTATGCTGAACACCTTTGCCATGCTGGAAAAGGAAAGAGAAATATATTGCCCGGTAATAATGTCACAAAAACATACATCTGTTTTGCTTGCCCCCTTACTCACCAAAATATAATCCTGTTGAGATATTCTGGCGCTGGATAAAACCAAAAGTGTATGGATTCTCGGCCCTGGGTGGTCTTGACGAGCTTGTCTCACATTTCAGGAAGTATATGTGGAGCTACAATGAAAAAAGGCTGATCAATCCCATACAATTCAAGCTCGAGGCATATGGTAATTTTTTATAAATATTTATGCAAAAACACTTACCTCAAATAAATCAGCCGGAGGCAAAAGATATGTAAACCGCAACCCCACAGCAATGCTTGCCATAACCGGATTTCATCGGAACAGGATACTTGCGTCCAAATATAGGCCGAATTCAGCGTGTAACAGCCCAATATATCATCAAAGTCTTCTTCAAAGATCATTGCAGAAGAAGGTTCCTTCTCTCTGCCACCCCGCCGACTGATTCAATCCCCTCAGACGAAAAAGCTCTTTTCTATGCATATCCACCGGGCTTGTCCAACCACCGGTTCAGATTGTGGTTCGCTTCGCTCTCACAATCTAACCTTGTTCGTTGGGCGACACTCACAGGTTGAGCCCGAACCACATATAAACAGATGTTGGTTTGCCCTCAAAAGTTGCGGGCTTGAACCGCCACTTCATGATAGAGGGAAATAGATACTGTTTTTCGCACGCATCGCCAGTTATGGGATTGTGGTGTGAGTGTATGGAAGATACCGAACCATCTGCCTTCACAAGCACCTCGTATTCTCCAGTTATTTTCTCCGCGAGGCACTTTGCTTCTTTTGGTTCATGAATGACTTCAGCAACCGGAGGTATAAACCCAGACTGCCCAATTTTCGGTGGCCCCATAAACTCTGGTGTTCCGACGGGATGGAACTGCAAGCTAAACCCTGCTGGTTCTGCCGC
>DYDK01000090.1 GCA_020717935.1 Desulfocapsa sp. | reverse complement strand
TCCTTTGGAATCCTTATAGAACATAGGTCTTGAGGTTTTCGTTCAAGCACTACTTCTGTCACAAAAAAATTAAAGGATTTACATGCTCAATTAGTAACTATCCGTAACCATTCACCTAAAGAGCACTGTTTGAGTTGCAAACCAATAAGATGAGATAGATAGTCATTTCGCTGGTATCGCCTACAAGGAATAGACTTCAACGACGGCCTTGGAGTGAAAAGCATGACTTCTTATCCCGTATTCACTTCTTATCCTGCATTTTCTTCGCCATAATTGTAATTATAGGCATAATACTTATAGCTGCCATACGAACTCAAGCCCTTCTTGCGGCCCGTTTTATTGATAATGGAACCCAGAATTCGTCCCCCCACATTGACCACAGCCTTGCGAAAATGACGAACCCCCTCGCGCGGTGTCTCACCTTCAACGACTACCAGGATAACCCCGTCAACCATGTGCGACAAGACCAGAATCTCAGCAAATCCCTGATAGGGAGGGCCATCGAGGATAACGCGATCATATCGCTCGGCAGCGGTGGCCAAAATTTCACGCATCCGCTTAGAACTGAGCAGTTCCGCTGGATTCGGTGGCAAAGGGCCGCCGGTAATAAAATCCAGTCCCGGAAATTCACTGTTGGTGATGACATCATCAAAGTGAGCCATCCCGCTCAAGGCGCTGCTCAAACCCTGTTTTCTTCTCGACTGTGAGAATATCTTGTGCAGACTGGGCTTTCTAAGATCGACATCAATAATCAGACAGCTCTCTTCATCGGCCAGATAGGAAAAAGCGGCATTGACAGCCAGCGAACTCTTACCGGCGCCGGGCAAGATACTGGTCACCAGAATGGTTTTGGGTGGATGATCCGCAGCCGAAAGCCGCACCGAGGTCATAGTGGTGCGGAATGCCTCAGAAACCGGCGAACGGGGGTCGGAATAAAATCGCATGGCCATTTTCTGTCGATCATCGACGATATCACGGTCAAAAGGAATGAGACCAAGGATGGGAATATGAAAACGATCAGCCAATTCGTCCGGATTTTTGATGGTATTGCCAAAGAATTCAAGGGTAAAGGCTATACCGGTTCCCAGCATCAGGCCCGCCAGCAGGCCTACTAACAGATTCTTGGCCACCTTTGGCTTAAAAGGGAAATGGGGCTGTTTTGCTCGATCAATGATCTGAATATTGGTAACCGAAGCTCCAACCGTGGCC
Source organism: Desulfocapsa sp. (assembly GCA_020717935.1). GTDB lineage: Bacteria > Desulfobacterota > Desulfobulbia > Desulfobulbales > Desulfocapsaceae > UBA2270. The sequence continues at coordinate 5,751 of DYDK01000090.1, read as the reverse complement.
TCTATTTCCTTAGAGCGTTGCAAAAGGCTCTGATAGATGGACTTATTACTCTCGACTTCACGCTCCAGAATTTTATATTGCGTTGATTTTTCTCCTAAATCGAGGGCCTTTTTCTGTTGTGCCTCAGCATTGGTGATTAAAAACTGCTCGGTTTTAAGAGCGGTTTCATAATTATTTTTAATAGAATTGATAATTTGCTGTTGTTCCTTGGTTATACTCGAGGAAATCTCATCCATCTTGGCCTTCAATTGTTGCATTTTCGGGTACCCCGATTGAAAAGTCACACTCAAATCCTTATATTCCGCCTCAAGTGTCGAATATTGGTTTTTTAAGCCCTGAATCAAAGCATTATTAACAACCTGCTCCATTGATTTTTCATCAAGTTGCGTATTCTGTTTATATATGGCCTCCTTGGCAACGCGCTCCGAGGTCGCCTTGGCGAGAGCGCTGTTCACCTCCTCCAACTGTTTGACTACCAGATTGTGCTCGGGATCTAACGAAAAAATGCCTATTTTTTTGGCAAACTGATTTAACTGCAACTCTGATTCTTCAAGCTTGATCTGGGCCGCACGGATCTGTTTTTCCAGGAACTGTCCAGCAATCTTGGAGGCATCAAGATTAGAATCCATGTGCATCTGGATAAACTCATCCATGATAGAATTAACAACAGCAGTTGCCAATGCAGGGTCTGGCGATTTAAAAAAAATGCCAACAAGTTCACTGTTTTTTTTCGGTTGGATTGTGAAGCTGTTGCGAAATTTATTCCCTAAATCCTGTAAGAGAAAATCCTCCTTCGCTTCATCGGTAAGAATATTTTTAACTTCCTCTGTCTGATCGGTGCGAATAAAATTTTTAAGAGAACTCAACAGACCTTGTATTAAGCCACCTTTTTCCTGCTTTCCCTGCCCTTCCTTCAAGGCCGGATTAAAATTCTTGTGTTGAGCAAGCGCTAATTTCTGTATCACTCGGCTTACCAATTGTTCGCTTTGTAACAAGTCAATCTGCGTTTGTCGAAATTCCTTTGAATCGATAAACTGATATTCAGGTCTCTCAAAGTTCGTTACCGTCGTCTTTCTCGCCGTTGCTTTTATCATCCCCTTGGCCTGAAAGAGCGGCGTTGATAAAAAAGAGGTTAAAGCTACCATGACAAAAACAATAAAAGCCACGGTCAAAATCGGCGTTTTTCTCCGAATAAGGGTATCGAGTAAATCCCGCAGGTCGATTTCATCCTGAAATTCAGGAACCAACTCCCGAACATCAACACTGGGTAGAATTTGCTGATTATCTTCTTTGACAATCAGGCTCTTATTGGCCTCTGGATACTGCGAATCTCGCTTTCTGGTATTCTCTGACATTTTATTATTATTTTAATTGATGATTGAAGGAGTGCGATAATTTTTCTCAGGCAACTCAATTCTGCTTGGCAAGAAGCTGGGCGGGATTGATGCAACACAGGCGTTCAAGAAGGTCAGTGCCCAGATCTGTTTCCAAGATTGCCCACTCTTCCCTGGTAGGTGGTCGGCGTGCACGAGTGCCATGGGCATCCGAGGCTAGATAATGGACACTGTTGTGATCAAGCAATTGCCGACCGGCCCGTTGACTTTCCTGACCAAATTTTCCCAGCAGGCTCCCAGTATTAAGCTGAATTCTCAAGCCCTGACTGACCAGAAGGGTAAGGGGCGCTATTGTTTTTCCCAAGGCTGGAATCCTTTCTGGATGGGCCAGAATAATTCTGTGTCCCTCTTCGAGCAATGTGTCAAGACACAGAAACAGGGCATCAGCGGAATCGGTAAAAGAAGGTTCCAGCAAATACTGACCGCTTGTTCCCAGAGGGAAGATTTTTTTGGTCTCCAGATGTTCTTGAAGCCTTTTATGAAAAGCTATCTCCATCCCTGGAAAGATTTTCACAAAAATCCCTTTTTCCTGTAAATACCCTTGCAACTGAGCAATTTTTTCCAGGATCGTTGCGGTAGATGCCGCCCAAGCAGTACCTGGAATATAATGAGGAGTGGCGATGATATTTGTTATCCCCATCTCCATATAATATCTGGCCAGACTCGCACTTTCCTCAAGGTTTTTGGGCCCATCATCAATACCTGGCAGAATATGGGTATGAATATCTATAAAATGGGAAAGTTGAAAAGACATGGGAACTGAATTTACAAGGATTGTTTCCGGCTGGGATCTCGTATTGCCAAGGAAATCAAGGCCAGCAGAGTAACAACGAATACAGCATTTGCCGGAAGTCGCCAGCCAAAATCAACTAATCCATGGATCAAAAAACTCAATAATGCACAAAAGGCAGCACAACCAACAAGCACAGAAGCCTGTTTTTTCTCTTGAATGGCCTGACATTTGTGGATAATTTTTTTTCCAGTCCACACTACCCCACTCACTGTCCAGATAAAACAAACGAAGGCCATGGGCAAACCGATCTCGATGGCCAGCTCCAGATAATCGTTATGAACCCGGTCAAAAAGCAGATTCTCCGGGAATCCCTTCAGATAAACCCCGGATAACAGCTTGAACGAATCAATCCCTATACCTGTGAGCCAATGATCACGCACCAGAGGAAAACTGGAGGCATAGATATGAAATCGACTCAAACCGGACTCATCAATGCTGCTAAACCGACGAACAAGCCCATCAAGACCCAAGAGCGAACCGTAACCGGCAAGAAAGACAAACAATAATCCCATGAGACAAAGCTTCATGCGACGAGACACCGGCATGAACAGATACAGGAGAACAAGTAGCAACACCATGGACAGAATTCCACCCCTGGAAAAAGAAAAGAGAAGGGCCAGGATCATGATCCCAGCCGATAAAAAGAAAAAAGGCACTTGCACTGGCAATGAAGAAAGGGAGTGAATGAAAGTCGGCAGACCTTTTTTCAATGAACTCCTGTTGAGAGTTTCCTGGAGTGGTGCAAAAGAGAGCAGGCCACCGGCAAAGGCCAAGGGCCAACACATATTTAATAACATCGCATACTGATTTTTATAAATAATGGTGCCGGTAGCAGCCTTACCAGCAACAGCGGGAAGCCACAAAATCCCCAGTTTGGGATTCATCATCTGAAGCAGGCCATACAGCCCCTCAAACAGTCCAACACCAGCAATAACCAGAAGGATGCCCGTAATTATTTTTCTGTTTCTCCGCAGTAGATTGGTGAGGGCCAGATAATACAGTAACAGCGAAAAAACAAAGATGGCATTCTGGAGTCCCGCCACTCCATTATCACTGAGAGAAACAGCTGTCAGGTTGGTCTGGGCCAGAGTATTGACCATGGTGATGCGGGAGGCCCGGGCAGGAGAGAGCCATTCAATAACAGAGAGTGGCAAAGGAAGGGACTGCACAACCAGATAGACAATAAGAAGAGTAGGGACAAGCAGCCAAGAACGAAAAAGCATTTTCCATTCCCACTCTTGCACCCCATACGACATCCAGCCTCCCAATCCAACCAGAATCAAGAGGGTATAAAGACCTTGCACAACCGGATGAACAGCGCCAAAAAGGAGAGGTATCGTCGCCAAAAGAAAGAAGACAAGTGCTTGCGCCACTTTCTCAAATGATGGAAATCTATCCAAGAAGTGCAAGGGTCGTATCGCGAACATTTCTTCTTACTTCTTTGGGTTCGTGAAACTCACACCCGTCCCCATAAACCCAAGGGTAAAACCTGACCCCGAAAAGAGGGTGCCGCTGGCACTGGACTCGGCAAAAACAATATCCTGATCCTTGATGAGCAGGGTATCGCCAACTCCACCCAAAAGATCATTCCGACTTAAACTCAAGACCTGCCGTTCTTTACCATCTCCCATATGCCGGATAAGTTTAATCTTATCACTATCGGCATAGTTGGCCAGACCGCCCGCAAGAGTAATAACTTCAGCGATGGTCATCCCACTACGCAAAGGATAGGTTCCTGGCTTGCGCACTGCCCCATCAACAAAACACTGTCCGGTTTCAGGGATAAAAATCACATCTCCACCCATGACCGTAATGTTCTGCTCCATATTTCCCTTTCGGATGAGCTCGTCTAAGTCAATAAAATAATTAATGTTTTTATTTGTTTTCTCGTCAAAACGGGTAATATAAGCTGAAGAACCTGCCTTTTCTGACAAACCTTCAGCAATCGCCACAACATCAAGGAGCTTTCTTTTAGCAACATAATCATAAGTCCCTGGTTTTTTAAAAGAACCCACCAAAGTTATCTGTTTGCTGACATGCTCCTTAATATAAATGGAAACATGGGGATCTTGGAGATACTTGACCTTCAACAACTCTTCTATTTTTTCTTCAGCCTCGGCTGCGGTGAGATTACGAACATCCACACTATCAAGAAGGGGCAAACTGATCTGCCCGCGCGAAGATACCCGCACAACGGTATCCAGATCCTTGGTTTCAAAGACCGTCACCTGAATCAGATCACCAGGGCCGAGGATATAGTCACCAACATCTGCGGCCCCTAAAGAGGCGACGGTTGGCTTCTGAACAGCATCGGCTGCTTGATCTTTCTGTTTTTCCGCCGCTTGACTGACTTGCTGAAACTGGCCGAGATCCGTATTGGCCACAAACTGTTCGTCGGCACATCCAAACACAAAGACGCTGACCAATACCAAGGAGAGAAGGCGATACGATACCGTTTTTATTATTTGCATTTCAATAAAATGATGTGAAAAAGATCCATGCTGTAAATTTTCATTTCGCACAAATACAAGAACGAGGATGACCAAGTGACTTGGCCATCCTCGTTCTTGTATTCACACCCTAAAGGATTTAACTATTTGGGCTAGGATTGGGAGGTACTGGTGGTTCATTATTATTATTATTATTATTGACAACAACCGCTGTAACTGCGACGGCAGCGGCAGCGGCAGCGGCTACCGCTCCACCACCAGTGAGCAACCAAGCGCCCGCTCCACCAGTAAGCCACCAAGCGCCAAGCTTATCGCAATCATTATCATCACGATCATCATTGTCGTTACACTTCTCTTCCTTCTTCTCACCTTGCACTTGCGCCATGGCCAACACAATTTTTTCATTGGCTCCCACAGTTTTCATGCCATCAGCCGTCGCAAACGACATACGACCTTCCTTAACGCTGATTTCAGTCTTTCCGTCGGCATTAACCGTAACCGTTCCCCGAACCACAGGGTTGCTGGCCGCATTAAAGATGATATCGGCAACACTATACACACCTTCCGGGGTATGAAAAGCGATCTTTCGAGCCTTATCGGTAATGACATAATCAACACTGCCTGCGCTGAGAAATAAGCGAAAGGTATCGGCTTCATTTTTAATGGCAAACTTGGCCTTATCAGCGGCTGTCAGAGATATTCCTTCCGATTTAACCATGCATTTCCCGTCACAAACCATCAGCGACTCATCTTGAATGGGATTCTGCCCGGAAAGCTTATCAACCAACTTGCCACCTTGCATTACCGAAAAATTCCCCTGACCCACACTTCCACCCTGCACTGCAAATGCGGCTGTATTTGTCATGCTAAAAGCTACCACAAGACACAATGCAATTGTTTTTAATCTTTTTTTCATAACACCCCTCCCATTAAATTTATTAACCTTAAGCACCACCGCTTTGTTAATACTAACTCACTTTCTACCAATATCAAAGAAAAAGATTGAATTCAAGTATAAAAAAGCTATTTTACTCACTCACTCACTCACAAAAAACATATAATTAGTGCTTGAACGAAAACCTCAAGACCTATGTTCTATAAGGATTCCAAAGGA
>DYDK01000089.1 GCA_020717935.1 Desulfocapsa sp. | reverse complement strand
AACCCGCTGATTGTATTCTTGACCAGACCGGAAAACCTTTCTATAAGTTTCTTCATGAGCTGCTCCTTTTTGTATGATTTGAAATTTGTAAATATTTTTCATTATACAAAAGAAGCGGCTCATATTGTACGGATTATTGGGTTGCGGGCTTGTTGCCCGCGTTAGTATAAATTAAGACGCCATCCCGCCAACAGCTTACCTGTTTCCATAAAAAAACGCATTATTTTGTAGCATTACTCAGTAATACCGAGTATCTTTTTTTTATTCAAAAGTGGAAGCATCTTTACTTCATCACTACCGTTGTTTTTTAAACACCGTTGGCTGTCGATAAAGCTTTACTAATGACTTGATCACGGGTAGCCATTGTTACATCTTTTCAACAATCTCCCTGCAGTACCACAGACACTCTTACGATATATACCATTATCGTCTCTTCTTTGGTAACCACACACAACAAAATCGTCACAGAGAAAGGTGATAGTCGGATTTGCATTTATCAACGCCAACTCCCATCAAAACCCTTATGTGTCCATCTGATCCACCCATAACCAACACTTCATGGTACTTCCACTCTCTTCATCGGGTTGAGAGTCAAGCATGACAAGCAACGAACACAGTGTTCAACAGTAGCAAATCGCAAGGAGTTTTAATGAGTTTTTCAGTTTTTCAGCTTCACCCGCACATCCACACTGCTGTTCAAAAATGTGGCTACACCGTACCAACCCCTATTCAACAGCAGGCAATACCGCCTGTTCTCGCTGGTCGTGACCTTCTGGGTCTGGCCCAGACCGGTACCGGCAAGACGGCAGCCTTTGTCCTGCCCACTCTGCACCGCCTTCTTGATGGCCCCAGAAAAAGCGTCCGGGCCCTGATCGTTGCTCCCACCCGTGAACTTGCAGAGCAGATTCACGGATATATTGAAAAGATGGCCCAACACACCACTCTTCGCAGCGCCGTTATTTACGGCGGGGTCAGCAAAAAAGCCCAGGCCGCCAAGATTCGTGCCGGGGTTGAAATCGTCGTCGCCTGTCCTGGTCGCCTGCTTGATCACATGAACGATAGGGCCATTAATCTCTCTCAAGTAGAGATATTGATTCTTGATGAGGCCGATCATATGTTTGACAAGGGCTTCCTGCCGGACATTCGCCGGATATTAAAATCGGTGCCCAGCCAACGGCAATCCCTGGTCTTTTCAGCAACCATGCCTAAGGAAATCCGCCGCCTTGCCGAGGATATTCTTCGTAATCCCGCCACGGTGCAGATCAATCACACCCAGGCAGCACCATCCATCAGCCATGCCCTGATTCCCGTTGAGCAAAAACGCAAGACCGAATTGCTGAAAAACATCCTTGAAAACAAGGGGATGACGAGCACCTTGGTCTTCACCAAGACGAAATACAAGGCAAAAAATGTGGCCCAGCAATTAGAAAATTTTGGTTACCGAGCCACCTCGTTGCAGGGCAATCTGTCACAAAATAAGCGGCAAGAGGCCTTATATGGCTTTAAGAGCGGGGCATTCACCATCCTGGTGGCCACCGATATTGCCGCCCGCGGCATTGATGTTTCAGGGATTTCTCATGTCATCAACTACGATGTTCCCGATACCGCAGAGGCCTACACTCATCGGACTGGGCGCACGGGTCGTGCTGCCTGCACAGGAGAAGCCTTTACCTTTATGACCGCCGCCGATGACAAGATGATTACACTCATTGAACAGACCATCGGCAAGAAGATCCAGCGGGAAACCATCTCCGACTTTCATTTCGATAACCAGGATATAGAGGCCGCATTGGCAGCCAAAAAAGTCCAGGGACGATCTCGACCCCAGAAAGAGATGACAGCAGGTGCAGCACAGCGAAAACGAACACCAACGGCCACTCCCGGCCGTCGTACATTTACAAAACGATAGTAATTTGCTCACAAAGAAATTACTTGAGGCAAACACACCAGATCTTATCGAAAGAGCTTGGTGTTATTACAAAAATGCTTCCAGGTGGAAGCAAGTTCAAAGGAGTAGTAAAAATGGCAGAAGGTACAGTAAAATGGTTTAATGACGCAAAAGGCTTTGGTTTTATTGAGCAGGATGGCGGAAAAGATGTTTTCGTTCATCACTCAGCAATTCAGGGTGATGGTTTCAAATCCCTGACCGAAGGCGCTCGCGTCAAATTTGATGTAGTTGCCGGTGCCAAAGGCCCCGCAGCTGAGAATGTTGTCAAGCTGTAAGAAACACTTATTATAAACAAAAACAATACACTACAATTATTTTTTTGTTCTTTGTTATGACACAAACAACAAAAAAGAGGAGCAATGAAAATGGCAGAAGGTACAGTAAAATGGTTTAATGATGCAAAAGGCTTTGGTTTTATTGAGCAGGATGGCGGAAAAGATGTTTTCGTTCATCACTCAGCAATTCAGGGTGATGGTTTCAAATCCCTGACCGAAGGCGCTCGCGTCAAATTTGATGTAGTTGCCGGTGCCAAAGGCCCCGCAGCTGAGAATGTTGTCAAGCTGTAAGAAACCGTAATTTCATTTCTCAATCAAGATGTGAACGCGAAGGCAAACGAGTAGCGACGAGACAGTACAAGAAGTACGACGAGGAGCAGCACCGCGTAGCCGACAAAGTGTGCGCTTGATTGAGAACTGGAATAAGACTTCACAGAAACAAAAAACCCTGAATCCCTTTAATCATAAGGGACTCAGGGTTTTTTGTTTTCCTTCCATCCACATTCCACGGCATGGTTGCCTTATTCTCCAGTGCCTTCTCGGTTTCAACGAAAAAGCACACAGAAAAATCAGACCTATTTGGCCAGACTGGTTCCGGTCGTAAAGTTGACCAGCAAAGGGACAGATAAGGCCAGAACATTCTCCATAGCCGGCCTGACAACCGCCATTGTTGCCTCTATCTCCGCAGCTGGCAATTCAAAGATCAGCTCGTCATGAATCTGAAGCAACATGCGGGCCCCAAGCTGGTGTTCCGCTAAGACTTTGCGCACTTGAATCATCGCCAGTTTCATAATATCAGCGGCTGTTCCCTGAATAGGGGTATTGATCGCCGTTCGTTCAGCAAACTCCCGATTGCTCTTATTCTTGGCCCCGATCTCCGGTAATAATCGCCGCCGCTGCATCATTGTCGTGACAAAACCATCAACCCTCGCCTGGGCGACAATGGACTCCATGAACTGTTTCACCCCGCTATAGAGCTGAAAATAACGGATAATAAAGGATTGGGCCTCCTTCCGACTGATTTTAAGCTGAGCGGCCAGACCAAAGCTACTCATCCCATAAACAATGCCGAAATTGATAGTTTTGGCCACTCGCCGCATTTCTGGGGTTATAAACAAAGGGGAAACCGAAAAGAGCTGGGCGGCGGTACGGGCATGAATATCGCCACCACCCCTGAAGGCCTGGAGCAAGACGGCATCCTGTGAGTAATGGGCCAGCACCCGCAGATCAATCTGTGAATAATCAGCCGCAAGAAACGACAAGCCCGGGGCTGGCACAAAGGCCTGACGAATCCGGTTCCCCTCCTCTGAACGCACCGGAATGTTTTGCAGGTTAGGATTGCTCGACGACAAGCGGCCGGTGGTCGTCACGGTCTGATTATACGAGGTGTGAACCCGACCGGAGAGCGGATCAATCAATTCCCGCAACTTATCAACAAAGCTTGCCAGCAACTTGGCCAGAGTACGGAACGCCATGATTTTGGCGGGAAGCTCATGGCTGACCGCCAATTTTTCCAGCTCATTCATATCCGTTGAATAGCCGCTTTTAGTCTTGCGACCCGTCGAAAGCTTGAGCTCATCAAAGAGAATTTCACCCAGTTGCTTTGGCGACTGGATATTAAATTCCCGCCCGGCCAGACTATAAATCTCCTGCTCCAAAATCTGTAATTTCCCCTTGAATTCCACCGAAAGCTCATCAAGGGTTTTCGTGGAGACACATATCCCGGCACATTCCATCTCGGCAAGGATCGGAATCAGGGGAATCTCCACTTCGTAGAAGAGAGGCTTCATCTCCAATGCGAGCAGAACCGGCTCCAGATCCCGCCAGAGAGCCAAGGCTCCATACACATCCTCACAGCTATAATTGCAGGCCGCCTCCATGGACACCCAGGAAAAGGCATCATCACGGGTATCCCCGGCAACAACAGCAGAAAATGGGGTCAGCTCAAGCCCAAGATCGAAGCACAGATCGTCCAGTTTATAGGATCGCCTGCTTGGTTCAATCAGATAAGCGGCAATCATGGTATCAAGGAGAGGTCCGCCCAGACGAATAGCACAATTTTGCCGAATAACCGTATAATCATATTTGATATTATGGCCGAGCTTGGGCAGATTGGGGTCTTCAAGAAAGGGTCGTAAGCGTTCGGCAACCATTGCCATATCAAGCTGCCCAGGCAACCGATCCCCCTCACCATCCCGATGGGCCAGAGGGATATACCAGGCCCTGTCAAGATCAACACAGATGGAAATCCCGACCAGGGTTGCGGTTCGGGCACAGACGGAAGTCGTCTCGGTATCAATGACCACAAGGGATGCCGCCGACAAAACATGTTCCAGCTCCTGCAACTGCCACTCACTCTGAAGGAGGGTAAACCCATCGGTAGGCACCGGCTGCCCCGTTTTCTTCTTTTCAATAAGACTGGTAAATTCGAGGGTCGTATACAATTCCTGAAGATGTTCCTGATTGGGAGGGGGCAGGGTATAGGCAGACAACGCATCAGGAAGGGGCAGATCCTCCTTGAGACGAATCAAATCACGGGAAAGAAAGGCTGCCTCTCGATTATCGATAAGCCGCTCCCGGGTCTTTGTTTTTTTCATCTCCGCAATACGGTCATAAATCCCCTCAAGACTCCCATACTGATTGATCAAGGACTCGGCGGTTTTTGGCCCTATGCTCGGCACCCCGGGAATATTGTCCGAGCTGTCACCCATCAAGGCAAAACAATCCAGGAGTTGATCCGGTCCGACATTGTACTTATCCCGCACCGCCTGGGCATCCATGACCCGATCCTTCATCGGCTCCCAGACAACAATCCGATCATCCACTAATTGCAACAGGTCTTTATCTCCAGAGACCACAATCACCTTATACCCCTTACGACTCAAGATGCGTGCAGCCGAAGCAATGATATCGTCGGCCTCAACCCCGGGAATTTCAAATGAACAGATATTAAAGGCCCGCACCAGCTCTTTGATATAAGGGATCTGCACCTGCAAATCATCCGGCATGGCGGCTCGATTGGCCTTATAGGCATCATACATGCTATGACGAAAAACCGGCCCTCGACTGTCGTAAGCAACAGCCAGATAAATCGGATTTTTTTCCCGCAAAATCCGGCGCAATATATTGAAAAAACCATAAATGGCATGAGTTGGCAGGCCCAGGGTCGTGGTCAGCGGAACGATGGCATGATAGGCCCGATAGATATAGGCGCTGCCATCAATGAGATAAACTTCATTGCTCACGAAGTACTCCTTATCGTACAAAAAAGAAAAGCTTGTTCACAGGCGTGACCTGCCAATTAATAGACGATAACACTTTGCTATGGACGGCCCAGGGAATTAAGGGACTTGGAAATTACCAATGTACCTGAATTGCGACCAGATTTGGGTTATATTTGGCTGTGCCGATTGAACAAAACCGCAGGCATAATTGCGTTATGACGAGGATTTTGTGATTGAGGTACAGCCAAAGATGGCCCAAAGATGGGAAGCAAGATGGTATATTGGTATTTTCCAAGTCCTTAAGTAAAAATCAAACACATTAAATCAGATAGCAAGCATCTGAGCCAATGATTGACGAGCCTTTTCAGCCACAAGCGGCGGAACGATTATCTGATTGACCACCCGCCCAGCGATCAGATTGTCCAGCAGCCAAAGCAGATGGACGGGTTGATTCCGATCCATGGTGGCACACTGACACGGCAGCGGGGCCAGCAAATGAATCTGCTTGTCTGAATGCTGCTTCTGCAAACGGGTAACCAGATTGGTTTCGGTGCCAATAGCCCATTTACTACCGGCTGGCGAACTCCTTACCGCTTCAATAATCGCCTCAGTGGAACCATAGCGATCAGCAACACGCACCAACTCACTGGTACACTCGGGATGCACCATGATTTGGATATCCGGTTCCCGCAGACGCCATCGCCGGACATGTTCGGGCAAAAAACGCATGTGAACCTCGCAATACCCATCCCAGAGCAGGATGCGGGCCTGTCGTAACTGGGCCACACTATTGCCCCCCAGCAGCTCCCCTCGATGCCAGACACAAATGTGCTCAGGGGAAATCCCAAGGGCCAGGGCCGAGTTGCGCCCCAGATGCTCATCAGGAAAGAAAAAAACCTTCTCTCCTTGAGCCAAGGCCCAGGCCAACACACGCTGAGCATTGGCTGAAGTGCACACCGAGCCATCTCTTTCACCAACAAAAGCCTTGATGACTGCCGATGAGTTCACATAGGTCACCGGCACCAGAGTCGCTTCGCTGGTGACGATATTCGCCAGTACCAGCTCTTTATAAGCCATTTCCACCGCCCCTACCCCAGCCATATCAGCCATAGGACAGCCGGCTTGGAGATGGGGCAGCATCACCTTTTGATGAGCCTGGGCCAGGATATCCGCCGACTCGGCCATGAAATGCACACCACAAAAAACAATACATTCACGATCATGGACTGCGGCCGCCTCGCGGGCCAGTTTCAACGAATCCCCAGTCAAATCAGCAAACTGAAAAAGAGAATCCTGTTGATAATGGTGACAAAGGATAAGCAAGCGACCAGCCATATCTTTTTTTCGCTCGTTAATGCGGGAAAAAATCTCCGACTCCGACAACGACCAATAATCGGTAGCCATATCTGTCTGCAACATGGACATAAAAAACTCCTTAACGGTACAGAAATAATAACTTTCCACACCTCTTACTACAGACCTCGTAAACAACATGCCAAAAGCGTCATTTTTTTTGGACATTTGTTATTG
>DYDK01000088.1 GCA_020717935.1 Desulfocapsa sp. | reverse complement strand
TTGACTCTCAAAGGGACAAAATTAACCAATGTGGTGAATGCATTTTTAGCCGCATCTACTGAGAATTTATTGAAAATAGCCGCCTGATTTTCTTGTTTTTTATGACAGACTTTCAGGAGTAAGGTACTAAATTATACAGTATGAGTTCGTTTTTATAGAGATAAAATTTATTTGTTTTATGGATGATACAAATGGAAAAAAAAGAGGTAGCACAGGGGGGGTATGGCCCAAGGCTGCAACGATTCATCGAAGAAGTGACCGTGTATCCGGTATCGTGTGAAAAATTGGCTGCGGGCCGGAGTGATCGGCAATGGTTGGATGGGGTTCTGGCGGGCGGGACGAAGATTGTCCAGTTGCGGGATAAAGTCAGTGCCGATGGTGAACTCCTGGCCAAGGCCCGATATTTCCGTGAAAAAACCCGAGAGGCCGGGGCCTTGTTCCTCGTTAATGATCGTGTGGATATTGCCCTGCTTGCGGATGCTGATGGGGTGCATGTGGGGCAGGATGATCTCCCGCCTTCGGAGATCAGACGGTTGGCACCCGATTTCATTATCGGACTTTCCTGCAATTCGTTGGAACAGGCACGCACCTTAGGCAAGGCTGTGGCAAGAGGAGGCTGTCCAGTTTCGTATTTTAATGTGGGGCCCCTGTATCCCACCGCAACCAAACAGGGTTTGCGGGAGTTTATCGGTCCCCAGGCGATTGCCTCGTTTACGGATCTCTGTCCTCTGCCGTTTACGGTGATGGGTGGAATCAAAGAATGTCATATCAAAGAGTTGTGCGCTGTTGGCGTACGGAGAATTGCCGTGGTAACGGCAATTAGTCAGGCCCAGGATGTGGCTGGGGAAACGACCAAATGGATACGAACAATAAAGGGGGCTGTGGAAGCATTTTCGTCAGCCTCCGTTGTTGTCTCCTCTGAGGTGCAGTAATGGTTGATTCTCAGCAAAGAAAGATGATGATTGAGGAGATTGACCTGTTCATTCAGTATGGAGTGAAGACTGATGAACAGCAAGACGCACAAGAACTTCTGTGTCGCTATCAAGGTGATGATCCGGCCCTGCAGGCCATGCGGGCCTTTTACAGATCTTTGCCAGATACCCATGAAGAGGCCATCGTCAGAATAGCTTTTATGGACAAGAAAAAAGCGGTTGTCCTTTTGGGTGTGGAAACGGCTATGCATGGATATTTTTATGCAGCCACGGACGAGAGTGCTGTTTTACTTGGGGAATGTGGCCAAGATGATTGTGATTCTGAGGTGTTGGCTTTTTTGGGCTATCCTGATGCTCATGTTTTTTTTGAGCAATATTCTGATATTGCCGCTTGTGCCGAATATGAGCCGGTGCCAGAAGCCAAGGCCGAAGGGTGCCCAATCTGTGCGGTGGCGGTAGGGGAATATCATCTTTTAGGGTGTTTGGTGGAAGTCTGTCCGTGGTGTGATGGCCAGTTCAGTCGCTGTGCGTGCCGTTTTGAGCAACTGGGGATTGAAGCCCTGGATGACGAAGAACTACTGGCTGATCTGGAAAGAATCCTGGAGGAGAAGGGACGAATTCCCTATGTCATCGGTCAAGGGCCGGCCTATCTTTCTGCCATTCCTGACGATTCGGAGGATCCCGATGATTTTGAAGCGTCAGATGAATGAAAAAATGGGCAATTCCAAGGGACTCGGGAGATACTTCTACCCCTGGAATTGCAACCGGATTTGGACACCTTAGGCCGCCGTTCATTCATAGAATCGTTGACATAACAGAGTGATGCCCCCTATTTCTCAACCTGAATGCTTTTCAAATAGTGAAAAAGTTCCGAGTCTGAAGAGAGCACCAGCGAGGTCGTGTCGCCAATGACCTGCTGATAGCTTTCCAGGGTCTTGGTAAAGGCGTAAAACTCCGGATTCTGGCTGTAAGCCTCGCCAAAGACGCGGGTGGCCTCGGCATCGGCCTTGCCCTTGATAGCAAGCGAATCTTTCTGAGCCGTGGAGGTGATCACCTTGAGTTCGCGGTCCACGGTTCCTATAATTTCTGCCTTCTGTCCTTCACCGGTGGATCGTTTTTCGGCGGCGATGCGTTTGCGCTCCGAGATCATGCGGTCATAGACCTTCACCCGCACCGACTCAATATAGTTGACCCGCTTGAACATGACATCAATGAGCTCGATACCGTATTGCGGGGTCGCCTTGGCAGCGGTTTCCAAGATGTAATTGGTGATCACATCGCGGCCCCGTTTGGGGGCGCCAGCGAGACTCTTGCTGATATCGGTCATGGTCTCTTCTGACCAGTCCGAGCTGCGGATGATTTCGATGAGGTCATTTTTATTGACCATGTCCCGCACCGTGCCGTCGATGATATCATCGAGCATGGACTGGGCCCGAGTCTCGGTCTTGACGGCCTGCATGTATTTTAAGGGATCGGCAATGCGCCAGCGGGCAGTGACATCAAGATAGACATAGGTTTTGTCGCGGGTCGGAATCTGGTTGGGGTCGCCGTCCCATATCTGAATTCTTTTGTCAAAGAGATTGACCTGCTGGACAAAGGGGAGCTTGAGATACAGGCCGGCAGTGATTTTGGGCTCCCCGACCGGGGCTCCGAACTGGGTGATAACGGCCTGGTCTCCTTCTTGGACAATAAAAAAGCCATCATAGATCACCACCACTCCGAGAAGAATAAGGCCAGTCATGAGAAATTGGGCAAGTTGTTTCATTTTCATTTGTGCTCAGTTTCCTTGGGGGTTGGTGAGTAGGGATTGTTTGTTGATGCCTTGCGGGGCTGCCAGATTGAGCAGGGGGAGCGGCGATTTCTGGTCTTCATCAATGACGAAGACCGAGGCTACCTGCGGCATGATAACCTGCATGGTCTCTAAATACATACGGCGACGGGTGACTTCGGGGGCGTTCTTGTACTCCTTGAGAATTGCCAGGAAACGACCGGTTTCACCTTCGGCCTCATTGATTCGGGCCACGGCGTATCCGTGGGCCTCTTCAATGGTTTTTTTGGCATCGCCGCGGGCCTTGGGAATAACCTTGTTGTAGGTTTCTTCAGCCTCATTGACCAGCCTTTTCATGTCTTGATCAGCCTCGTTGACCTCGTTAAATGCGGGCTTGACCGGCTCGGGTGGGTTGATGTCTTGAAACTGGACGGTGCCGACCGAAATGCCAGCCTCCAGCTTGTCGAGTTGGGCCTGCAATTCTTTTTTGGTATCGGCTGCCAGCAGGTCACGGTTGCCAAGGACATAATCAAAGTCCATATTGCCAACTACCCGACGGGTGATACTTTCGGAAATGTCCCGCACTGCCTGCCGGACATCCTTGACCTTAAAGAGAAATTTGAGGGGATCACTGACCCGGTACTGGACGATCCAGGCGACATTGATGACATTGGTGTCCGCTGTGAGCATCAGGGATTCGGCATCAAATCCGCTTCGATCAAAAGTGCTTTGTTGTCCCGGACTGCGGCTGCGAAAACCGAACTCTTCTTTGCGGATCTCCTCGACATCAACCTTGTATAATGTGTCGATGAGGGGAATCTTGAAATGCAGACCTGATTGGGTGGTGCTTGAGTATTGCCCCAGACGAAGCACCACCCCGACCTCACCCGGGGAAATTTTGTAAAAAGAGGCATACACGGCCTGCAGAACGAAGAGAGCAAGGATGAATGAAGTGAACTTGCCGACGCCGGCCAAGGGATTTCCCGATGAAGACGGAGTGCTGTTTCCCTGGTCACCGGTTGGGTCGGGAGTCCCTTTTTTAGTATCCGAAAAGGCGTCTTGCAATTTTTTGATGGCAAGGGCGACCCATTCTTCAGGGGTCTGGGGCTTTTTCTTCTGGCCCCAGGGCGGCTGTTGATTATGGTTGGACATGGGGGTGTTCTCCGTTGTGTGGAAAAGAGAGGCTCCTTAGGGGGCGTTAAGAAATAACCGTTACCTTTTTATCTATTTCTTTACGGCCCCTAATGCCGTTCACGATATAAGAATGTTACAGCTATTTCTTTACGACGGCTTAATCGTTCGTGGTATAAATGATTAAAGAGGGGATAAGCAGTGCGTGTAAAATACAAGAGCCATGCAAATTGTCAAGGAAACTTGACTGGTTCCGGGTGCGGATAATTATGGGAGAGGGGCATGAAGGGCCAGCCACCAACTACCAACCAGCAGGGTGAGAAATAAGAGAAAACAGAGGCTTTGCAGAAGCAGGGAGTGGCGCAGACTGTGAAGCGGCTCTCGTGCCAGCACTTGACCGTTGGCCAGACCGCAGAGCAACCCGAAGAGATGGGCCCCGAGGTCGGTGCGTTCGCCGGAACTGCCAAGGGCAGCAAGCAGCGCCGCTCCGGCCATGAAGGGAATGAGAAAATGGGAGCCGGTGATTTTGCCACGGCCCTGATAACTCAATACGGCGAGGATTCCAATGACAGCAAAGACGGCTGTGGAAAATCCAACAAAGCGATGATCGGTGCTCCGCATTAGGACATTGATCAGGTTGCCGCCGGCCGCAGTGAGCAGGAGGGAGAAAAGCCCCAGGCCGGTTCCGGTCAGCCGACAGAGAAAGTGGACAAGCCAGCCACCAATAAGGCAGTTGCTCAGGAGATGAACGGCATCGGCATGGAGGGTCAGGGCGGTCAGCAATCGCCACCATTCATGGTGTTGCAGGATGCGTTCGCTGCTGCCAGCACCGAGTGCAAACCAGAAAGAATGGTCTTCCCAGGTTCCGGTCACTGAATAGAAAAGGAGCAGGGCGCCCATAAGAAGCAGGGTAGGGGGTTGCAGCAGCGGGACAAAATCATGGTTCGGTGTTGGCGGCGCTGGCGGCCAGTCTTTATTTTCGATGAAATAACATTCAAGTTCATGGGTGGCCCGCAGTTCATGATGGGGTGCCACCCAGAGCTGCCAGGTGTGATTGCTGGTGGTATCGGCAAGATCAATGCGGTGGGGAATGTTTACTGCTGAAAGCACGAGGTGCCAGAGGATTGCGGTTGCTTCCTTGTCGGTGCTCAGAATATGGTGGTTTGGGCTTGATGGCGAGGAGTCCATGGCAGGCAAGGCTTCGATTGCGGGAAATGGCATTTCGTGCTATACGGCACTGGAGCTTGACCGCACAGAAGGATGCCAGAGAAGAGGAGCGTGGAGACAGCCATAATTCTGAGAATAAAAAAAGGGATTATAATCATTGGTGATCATAATCCCTTTCATTATCTCGTTATAACAATGGTACCGTAGAGAAGACTCGAACTTCCACGAGGAAACCCCCACTAGGACCTGAACCTAGCGCGTCTGCCATTCCGCCACTACGGCACAACGAGAGACAATATGCTTGTCTTGATGTTTTTTGTCAAGACTTTCTTGAAAGCGATACTAAAAAAGTGCAGAACACGGAGTGCTATGAAAATTTACCGAGAACTTGAAGCCATTACCGATAGCTTTCCCCATGCCTGTGTCACCATTGGCAATTTTGACGGGGTGCATCTCGGCCATCAGATGTTATTTGCTGAGGTGGTGCAAAGGGCGTATCGCCATCAGGGTACCAGTGTGGCCATTACCTTTGACCCTCATCCCTTACAGGTGCTGCGGCCCGAGGGGATCAAGCTGATCTCCACTTGTGCCCAGAAGATAGAGCTGATTAGTCATGCAGGGATTGATGTCTTGGTGATTGTCCCTTTTACCACCCGATTTTCCGCGACTTCGGCAGTTCATTTTGTGGATGATATTCTTGTCGGGCGTATTGGGGTCAAGGAACTGGTGGTTGGATATGATTATGCCTTTGGCAAGGGCCGGACGGGTAATATCGAGTTTTTACAGGCCCAGGGGCAGGCAAAAGGATTTCCGGTGACGGTCGTTGATGCTCATTATGAAAAAGGGATGTTGGTGAGTTCTACGAAGGTGCGAGAATTGATTGCCGCCGGACAGATGGCCGAGGCGAGAAGGCTGCTGGGTCGTTTTTATCAGATTCGCGGGGAAGTCCAGCGAGGGAAGCAGCGGGGCGGGAAAGAACTCGGTTTCCCCACAGCCAACCTGCATTTAGATGTCGAAGACCTGATTCCAAAGATAGGTGTTTATGTGTGCCAGGTGATTTGTGATGGGACATGTTATGGCGGGGTACTCAATATCGGCTATAACCCTACTTTTGGCGAAGAAAAGCTGGTGGCTGAGACACATATCTTTGATTTTAATCAGGATATTTATGGAAAACCCATTAAGGTAAACCTCCTGCAATTTTTGCGCGGCGAGCAGAAATTTGCCGGAGTGCAGGAGCTTGCCGCCCAGATTAGTCGTGATGTTATCCAGGCCAAGGAGGTGTTGGCGGTACAGCAGGGCGTGTTAACCCTTTCCTGTGAAGAGAAGTTTAATAGCTGAAGAAGATCAATTTTCTGGAAATGTGTCTTGGTTAGCACGAACCCTGAGCAAAAAATTGATGACGGGAACACATTGCACCTTGGTTGCCAATGTCATTAACTTAACAGGTGCCCTCTGGTTCCCATGCGCCGCATGGGAACCAGAGGGATTTTGGTTAGATTTGGTTGCGGCGATTGAACAGGTAAGCGAGCTTGCGAGACTCCGAAACCGCAGCCGTAGCAGGGCTACGGCGAGGATTTTGAGATTAAGTCGCAGCCAAAGATGGCCCAAAGATGAGATACAAGTCGTTCATGTTATCTGGGGTCAGGCCCTTAGCACGAACCCTGAGCAAAAAAATGATGACGGGAATACATTGCACCTTGGCTGCCCCAATTCTGATATGGCTGTTACTTGTCAATAGGAAAAATATCCCGTTACCTTTATTTCAAAGGTTTAAACTGACAGCCATATCAGGCTCCGATAATAGCTTATTTTCCCATAAGTTCGTTAAAATTCTCGTTGTAATTCTCGAAATGATCTTCAAGCATTTTTTTGAATTCTGCCATAAGGGCGTTTAATGAATCTTCTTTTATTGACGCAAATTCATCTGCCGAACTCGAACTTGCCGCCATAAGAAATATATTAAATCGCGCCGCAGCATACAAAAATGACGCGCCGACCATGCCCGGATTCTCAATTTTTTTCAGTTTATTGGCTTCGGCGATAAAGGCGTCCGCCATCCCACGAAATTTTTTACCTTCGTCGATATTAGTCATTCTTTCTCCTTTTGTAACAAGTTGCTCAATGGGTTTATTGATATTCCAGTTTACTTCTACTTCTACTTCTACTTCTACTTCTACTTCTACTTTGTACATTCAACATCAACCACCCCTTTCCCCTCCTTAACCAACTGTCCTTTACCCATATTTCCGCTGGACACCGGAGTTATGGGACGCAGGAGGT
>DYDK01000087.1 GCA_020717935.1 Desulfocapsa sp. | reverse complement strand
AGAGGAGGTAGATCTCAAACAAGTTAATGCATAAAAATGCGACAACTTTCTTGACATCTACCGTAACCTTTTCTCAATCAATTCTGGATAAAAAACATGTATATTTCACGACGAATGATCAAGGATCCAGTGACCGTAAGCCCTGATATGTCCTTGCCTGACGCTAGGCGCTTGCTCAATGAAAATCACTTTCGTCATCTGCCGGTGGTGGATGCTGAGGGGAAACTGGTGGGGATGGTCACCGACCGTGATCTTCGCTCGGCCTACCCATCCTCGGTGCTTACGGAAAGCGAGCGGCAACAGGACTATGAACGGGTGTCCAAGGCAACGGTAGCCGATATTATGAGCACTGAATGCATGAGTCTGCATCCTGAATCCACCCTCGACGATGCCTTGCTCCTCTTTGATCGTAAAGGTGTGGGGGCCTTGCCGGTGCTGGAAAGTGGGCGGGTCGTGGGTATATTTTCCAGTCGTGATCTTCTGGCGTCTTATAAGGAGCTTTTCGGGGTGAGTGAGAAGGGCTCGGTACTGCTCGGCGTTGAAGATGACGGGCAAAAGGGGCTGATGACCCGCATTGTCACCCTCCTTGAACAGCATGAGATTCCCTTTACCCGTCTGTTACGCATTGAAGATGTCGAACACGGCAACCGGATCTATCTGCGGCTCAACACTTTCAAGATCGCTGCGGTGCTGGCATTGTTGCGGGAAGAGGGTATTCATCCCCTTTTATGATGTCATTTCTTTACAGCCTTCTTTATGCTGTTCATGAAACTTGATGGTCTCGCAGGTAAGCGAAGACTTCGAAACGACCGGATTATCATAATGTCATTTTGACGAGGAATATTTCTCGGATAAATCTTAAGAGTATCGAGTGGTTGAGAAACTATATTTCTCATTGTCGCTCGAAATGAACAGGCCTTTTGGATTTTTTACGAGACCATCAACCTTAGGATCTGTCACAAAATAATCTTTACAATTTGCCTCTGGTTCCCAAGCGCCGCATGGGAACGAGGATAATGTAAATGTTATTTTGTGGCAGTCCCTTACGACGAATGAATTGTTGTCAGAGTCCTCACTTAGGGACTTGGAAATTACCAATGTACCTGAATTGCGACCAGATTTGGGTTATATTTGGCTGTGCCGATTGAACAGGTAAGCGAGCTTGCGAGACTCCGAAACCGCAGACATAATTGTGTTATGACGAGGATTTTGTGATTGAGGCACAGTCAAAGATGGCCCAAAGATGGGAAGCAAGATGGTATATTGGTATTTTCCAAGTCCCTTACCTGACCAATGGGGTATTTATCAAAGGGAAAAGCCAAACAATGATCTTTTTGAGGAGTTGATATGAGTCTTGATGTCCTTTTTCATCCGGCATCGGTGGCGGTGATAGGCGCCTCGCGCACACCCGGTAAGGTTGGCCATGATATTCTGGCCAATCTGGTGAGGGATGGCTTTTCGGGAACCATCGTACCAGTGAATCCCTCTGTCGATAGCCTCTTTGATCTGCCCTGTTATCCAAGCCTTGCGGCCTGGGGCGGCAAGATTGATCTGGCCGTGGTGGTCGTGCCCGGGGCCTTGGTTATGGGAGCTGTGGAAGACAGTATTGGAGCAGGGGCCAGGGCCATCATTATTGTTACCGCTGGATTTCGTGAGACCGGGCCCGAGGGACTGGCCAGGGAAAAGAAGATGGTTGATCTGTGTCAGCGAAGCGGTGTCCGCTTGCTGGGCCCCAATTGTCTGGGGCTGTTGAATACCGAGGTGAAGCTCAATGCCTCTTTTGCCGGCACCTTGCCAGTTTCGGGCGGCATTTCCATTTTTTCCCAATCCGGCGCCCTGTGTACAGCCATGCTTGATCTGGCTGCCGGTCGGCACCTGGGACTGGCCAAGCTGATCAGTATTGGCAACAAGGCCGATATCTCCGAGGTCGATCTCCTCTCTTATCTTGCCCATGACCCGCAAACCAGGGTAATTGTCGGCTATCTGGAAGATATTGCCACCGGTAATAATTTTATCAAGGCCGCCGAAGAGGCGGCCACTCTTAAACCGGTTATTATCCTCAAATCGGGAACCACGGCTGCTGGTTTGAAGGCGGCGGCCTCGCATACCGGTGTGCTGGCTGGCGGCGATACTGCCTATGGAGCGGCCTTCAAACGCTCCGGTGTGGTACGGGCCGACTCCTTTGATGCCCTTTTTGATTATGCCACAGCCCTGTCCATGCAACCCCTGCCCAAAGGCAACAGGGTTCTTATTATCACCAATGCCGGTGGGCCGGGAACTATGGCCGCTGATGCCGTGGAAAAGGCGGGAATGATTGTGGCCGAGCTTGACCGCAATACGGCTACGGCCTTGCGGGCCCAACTGCCAGAGGCTGCCAGCGTCGGGAATCCGGTGGATGTGCTGGGTGATGCTGACCCTGCTCGTTATGTCACCGCCATTGAAGCGGCCCAGGATGATCCGGCG
Source organism: Desulfocapsa sp. (assembly GCA_020717935.1). Lineage (GTDB taxonomy): Bacteria > Desulfobacterota > Desulfobulbia > Desulfobulbales > Desulfocapsaceae > UBA2270. The sequence goes on along the minus strand of DYDK01000087.1, from coordinate 4,828 downwards.
GTTGATGCGATTCTGGTGATCCTCACCCCCCAGGCCATGACCAAGCCGGCCGAGACCGCTATTGCCATTGCTGGCGCCCTGAATGGCTCCAAACCGGTGGTGGCCTCCTTTATGGGAGGTCACGATGTGATGCCAGGTCGTAAAGAGCTGGCCGCTGCGGGTTTGCCCGATTATGAATCGCCGGAACGGGCCGTCTCGGCTCTGAAAGGTATGGTCGAATACGCAGCCTGGAAAGGGCGGCCTCCCCGGTTGGTGACACGCTTTCGGGTTAATCGCCGCCGGGTGGAACGCATTATCAGTCGTCGTCAACGCACCGGCATGTTGCAGCTCGGTGAGGTCAAGGGCAAGGATATTCTGGGGGCCTATGGTTTTAAGGTTCATGACGGGGCCTTGGCCGGCAGTACCGAGGAGGCGATAGAGATTGCCGAACGGATTGGCTATCCGGTGGCGATGAAGATTGTGTCTCCCGATGTTATTCATAAGAGTGACATGGGCGGGGTGATGCTGAATGTGGCCAACAGTGAGGCCGTGGGAGATGCCTACGACCTGATGATGCTCAAGATTCGTAAGCGGGTTCCAGGCGCCTTCATCGAAGGAATTTATGTTGAGCAGATGGCAAAGAAGGGGTTGGAAGTCATTATCGGCATGAGTCGTGATCCCCAATTCGGGCCCATGCTCATGTTCGGTCTGGGTGGTATTTTTGTGGAGGTGTTGAAGGATGTGACCTTCCATCTGGCTCCCATCACCGAAGATGAGGCCATTGTTATGCTCAAGTCCACCCGCTCGTATGCCATGCTGGAAGGCAGGCGGGGTCAGAAGGGGGTCGATATTACGGCTATTGCTTCGGGTTTGCAGCGCATCAGCCAGTTGACCACTGATTTTCCGCAGATTCTGGAGCTTGACATTAACCCCTTTATTGTCGGTGAATTTGGCTCCGAGCCGGTGGTGGCCGATGCCCGCATGACCTTGGCCCCACTGTTGAAGGAGGAAAAATAAGATGGAATACGATATCAACTGGCAAACAACCTATCGTGATATGGTCATGACCCCTAAAAAGGCTTTGGCCCAGGTTCGGTCTGGCCATCGTGTCTTTTTGGGAACGGGTTGCGGCGAGCCCACCGTGCTGGTGCAGGCCATGGTCGAAATGGCTGGAACTCTGTGTGATGTGGAAATTATTGAACTTCTCACCAAGGGTCATGCCCCCTATGCCGACCGCAAATACAGTGATTGTTTCAAGGTGAATTCTTTTTTTATCGGTCATAATGTGCGGGAGGTGATTCAGGAGGGGCGGGGGGATTATACGCCCATTCTCATGTCGGATATTCCGGTCTTGTTTCATTCCGGTCAGTTGCCTCTTGATGTCGCTCTCATTCAGGTGACACCGCCGGATGTTCGTGGCAAGGTGAGCCTTGGGGTGTCGGTTGATATTGTCAAGGCTGCCGCTGAAAACGCATCGCTGGTGATTGCCCAGGTCAACCCGCAGATGCCCTGGACTCGTGGCGACAGCCTTATTGACATCAATGATCTTGATATTCTGGTGCCAGCCGATGTTCCTCTGCTGCAACGGGAGTCGCAACCGGCACACCCCGTCAGCGCCAGGATTGCTGAGTTGGTGGCGGCCATTATCCCCAATGGCGCCACCATTGAGTTTGGCATTGGTCGGGTTCCGGGGGTGGGCCGCATCCCCCAGGCCGTTATGCATGCCCTGCACGGCAAGCACGATCTGGGCATTCATACCGAGCTTATCACCGATGATATCCTTGAACTGATTGCTTCGGGGGCGATAAACGGGGCCAAGAAATCGACTGATCGGGGAAAAATTGTCACCAGCTTTTGTATGGGCACCAAAAAACTCTACGATTTTGTCAATGATAATCCCTTGTTTTCCTTTCGGCCAACGGAATTCGTGAATGATTCCACGGTGATTGCCAAACAAAACCGAATGGTCTCCATCAATATGGCCCTTGAAATTGATCTTACCGGCCAGGTCTGTTCGGATTCTGAGGAGGGTGAATTTTATTCAGGAATTGGTGGCCAGGTGGATTTCAATCGTGGGGCGTCGAGATCGCCGGGTGGACGGGCGATTATTGTCATGCCCTCTACCACTAAAGATGGGAAATCACGAATAGTTAGCAGCTTAAGCAGTGGTTCGGGGGTGGTTGTGACCCGCGGCACCGTTCATTTTGTGGTCACTGAATACGGGGTGGCCTATCTGCATGGGAAATCGGTACAGGATCGCACCCTGGCCCTGGTTTCCATCGCCCATCCCGATCATCGGGAGCAACTTTTGCATCAGGCCATTGAGGCCCACTATATCCGCAGTGAGTTTGCCGCAGTCGAGGGCAAGTTTGTGGTTGCTTCCCAAAATGTGATGAAGACCAGTTATCTTCTTGATAATGGCACCCAGGTTAATTTCCGCCCCATTCATCCTACCGATGAACCACTGATGCGGGATCTAATGTATGATCTTTCCAAAGAGACCCTCTATTATCGGTTCATGAGTCATAACCAGCGATTTGGTCAGAAACAGATCCAGAATTTCGTCTATGTTGATCATCGCAAGGATGTGGCCATTGTCGGGACGGTACCTGAGGCGCATGGGGATGATATTATTGCCGTTGGTCGTTATTATCTTGATGAACACAGCAATCGGGCCGAGGTCGCCTTTGTGGTGCGCGATGGATGGCAGGGGCGGGGCTTGGGAACATTTTTATTCAAGCACCTGATGACCATTGCCAAGGCTACCGGTATCAGCGGTTTTACTGCCGAGGTTCTGCGCGATAACAAGCGGATGCAGGCGATTTTTAATCATTCCGGTCACAAGGTGCAGAGTCAGGTAGAGGAAGGGGTGTGCAGCTTTAAGATTGAGTTTTAGGCGCCGTTGCATCTCCGGCCAGCAGCTTTTCGCTGGCCGGAGATGTTACGGCGCCTTATGCCGCATGATCAAACAGCACCGTAAGGGCTGTTTGATCATGATCAGCGTTTTGTTATTTATCGAAGAAGAGGATAGATAACGGCCAGCAGCTTTTCGCTGGCCGGAGATGTTACGGCGCCTTATGCCGCATGATCAAACAGCACCGTAAGGGCTGTTTGATCATGATCAGCGTTTTGTTATTTATCGAAGAAGAGGATAGATAACGGCCAGCAGCTTTTCGCTGGCCGGAGATGCAACGGCGCCAATTGCTATTACTGATAAATAATGCCGCAAGGGCTGTTTGTCGGTAGCAGTGCAGATCACATTTACGGATGGAGATGGATATTGGCAAGGCTTTTTTGTTCTTCCTCAATATAACGGTTCTGCCAAACAACCAAAAAAACTGCAACAAAAGAAATTAACTGGATAAATAATTCAATCTCTGTTTTCATTACATCCAGACCTCGACAACAGTAAAACTGTCATTTTCTTGATTTGTCGAGACCTGCATCCTATAACTGTTTGGAATTATTGTTTTTAGCAAATAACAACTGCGTGTTTTTGTGCCTGGTGTCCAATTTTGTATGGTGGTAGTTAAAAACTGTAAATATATGAATTTACAGCATCTTACTGTAGCATCATTTCAGAATACAATGTCCAATTACGAGGTCTGACATCATGGAAAATCAAGCCGCTATCATTATTTTTACCATTAGTCTCTCCATCGGCCTGGCAGCCGGCGTGGTGATGCACTGCGCTGACTACTGCCTGGCAGGCATGTTTCGCGATCTTTTTCTCTTCCGTCAGCATTTCATGCTGCGCACCCTGCTCCTTGGCATCCTGGCCAGTATGCTTCTCTTTGAAGTTGCCCGTCAGTTGAAGCTCTTGCCGCTTTACCCTTTTCCCACGCTGGGGCCACCCGTACTGACCACCATCTTCGGCGGATCGCTCTTTGGCATCGGCATGGTTCTGGCCGGCGGGTGTGTAGTGGGCACCCTCTACAAGATGGGCAGCGGCAGCGTGCTCAGCCTGGTCGCCTTTTCCGGGTTGCTGGTCGGCAGCGCCATGTATGCCGAGATTCACCCCTGGTGGCAGATCGTCGCCCGTAAGACCATGCTGCTCCCTAACCCTAAGGTTATCACCCTGCCCCAGGCATTGGGACTTGATCCTCTTATCCTGCTGGCGCCGATATTTCTTGGTCTGTCCGTAGCGCTCTTCTGCTGGGGACGGCGCAACGGCTGGCAGCGGCCCTCACATGCGGCCGGCTACCTGCAACCCGGGCTGGCGGCCCTGCTGCTCGCCCTGCTCGGCGCTGCTTCCTATGTGCTGACCGGCCTGCCTATGGGAGTCGCAACCCCCTATGCCAAGATAGCGGCCATGATCGAAAACCTGCTGGCGCCGGAGCATGTGGCCCTGACCCCCTACTTTCAAGCCCTGCCGCTCAAAATGGTCAACCCCCTCACGGGCCTGGCAATGCAGGGCGGTGGCGGCCCGGCCCTGGATGGCTTTTGTTTGACGCAGCTCCCAATCCTCGTCGGTATCATCATCGGCGCTGCCGCTTCGGCGCTGCTCATAGGCGAATGGCATCTGCGCTGGCGCTTGCCGCCGCGTCAATATCTGTCCGCCTTCGGCGGCGGCATCATCATGGCCCTGGCCTCACGCATGAGCCCAGGCTGCAATGTCTGGCACCTGCTGGGCGGCCTGCCTATTCTTGGTCTGCAATCCCTGCTCTTTCTTGCCGGCCTTTTGCCTGGGGCCTGGCTCGGCAGCAGGATGCTGACCAGATATGTTCTCCAACCCCGATGAACGGGATAAGTGCCTTTCGCAGTTCATTTTCTTGTAAAAAGAACAAGAAAATGAACTGTAAGGCACTGATATGGCTGTTCTTGTCAATAGGAAAAAACTATCCTATTA
>DYDK01000086.1 GCA_020717935.1 Desulfocapsa sp. | reverse complement strand
CCTAACGAAAAAATCACCCGGAGCGTAGCGATCGGGTGTATTGACGGGTTAGACAAAAGATTCGAGAAAATAGTTGCGCCCCTTTTCCTTCTCTATACGCTACACTGCTATTAATTTAACAATTGTTCCATTAGCGATTAGTCCGATTCTATTTCCTGAAAATTCGGTGTAATCCAAATCGATGGCGATAACTGCATTGCCGCCTTTCTCGAACGCTCTATATCTAAGGATATCAAGCGCCGTTTTCTTACCCTTTTGTAGTTTTTTTTCAAATGCTCCTGAGCGCGCCCCAAAGAAATCAGAAATTTCTCCTCCGATTTCACTAAATACCCCGGTTCCGACAACAATTTCAACACTTTCTATGTCGATATATTTACTAACTTTATAACCATCTACATTATTTGTTGTTGTTATTATTATTTTTTCTGTAGCAGCTTTGACAAACTTTATTGCACAAGCCTGACAATAGTCTTTTCCCATTATTTTTTGAAATAGCGCATCCTTAAGAAATCCACCTTTTTCAGTACACGAACAACATTCTAAAGCCATATCTCCCTCCTTCAATCTGTCTAACAGTGTAATAAGCCGCCATTTTTCCACCCTATTTTCTTATATGGGTGGACAAACTTTCCGCTTATTCTTATATTGATCTTGAAATACGGAAAATAAGCATAAGAGGTGTCCACATATTAGGTTTCTTATGATTATTTTCTATGTACGCACGATACTACGGGGTGAATTATGGAAAGTCAAGAAGAAAATACGCCGAGGTTTCGGCCAAATCCTGAACTGAAACTTATGGAGCAGGTAAAAGAGGTGTTCCGGTATCATCAGTACGCGTATCGTACTGAGCAGACCTATTGTCAGTGGATTTTGCGGTATATTTTATATTTTGGCGGCAAGACCCATCCAAAGGCGCTTGGCGCCAAGGATGTGGAGCGGTATCTTTCTTCTCTGGCTACGGAAGGGAAGGTGTCGGCTTCTACCCAGCGGCAGGCTTTGAATGCCTTGATTTTTCTGTATCGAGAGGTGCTTGATCAGCCTTTGGACGGGAAAATTGCCCCTATGCGCAGCAGGACTCCGCAGCGAGTTCCTATGGTCTTGACGCAGACAGAGGTTCAGCGCCTGCTTGCAGCTATTACTGGCGGTAAAAATATTCTTATGGCAAAGCTTCTTTATGGCGGTGGCCTGCGCTTGTTGGAGTGTCTCCGTTTACGGGTGCAGGATGTCGATTTTGGCCAGGGGTTGATTTTTGTGCGGGGCGGCAAGGGTGGGAAAGATCGTACCACCATTCTGCCCAAGGGAGTGGAAGATGAATTACGGCGGCAGGTGGAAGCCGTGCGGATTTTACATCATCGGGAGCTTGCAGAGGGATTCGGCGAGGTGTATATCCCTGAGGCCCTTGCCAGAAAATATCCAAACGCTACCCGTGAAATCGGCTGGCAGTGGGTGTTTCCGGCCAAAGAGCTTTCCCGTGATCCTCGTTCTGGGCAGTTAATGCGCCATCATGTGCTTGAATCCGGCTTGCAGAAGGCGGTTAAACGGGCGGTGGCACAGGCTGGGATTGACAAGAAGGCCAGTTGTCACACCTTGCGCCATAGTTTTGCCACCCATATGCTCGAAAATGGGGTCAATATCCGGGTACTTCAGGAACTGCTGGGCCATGCGGATGTGAAGACTACCGAGATCTATACTCATGTCATGTCAAAAGACATCAGGAAGTTACAAAGTCCGCTGGATATGCTGCCTGGATAAATGTTCTGGTTTCCCATGCTGCGCATGGGAACCAGTGGAAAAACTCGAAACTTCAGGTAAATAGAAAAAAAGGGGAAAATGGACAAGCGAGAACTCATCAGCAGCAGCGCCTTGTTTGGTGGCTTACCACCCGAGCAGCAGGAAGCGGTGGCGAAGATTGCCGTGGCCAAGAAGTTTGGCAAAGGCGAGGCCGTGTTTTTTGAGGGGGATCCCGGCAGCGGCTTTTATATGGTGGCTGAGGGCAAGGTGAAAATCTTCAAGATGTCCTGGGCGGGCAAGGAGCAGATTCTCCATATCTTTGGGCCAGGCGAACCTTTTGGCGAAGTGCCGGTTTTTCACGGGCAGCCCTTTCCAGCCAATGCCGAAACCTTGATGAAGAGCGTCCTTATTTTTTTCCCGCGTGAGAAATTTATCGCTCTGGTTCACGAAAATCCTTCCTTGGCCCTGAATATGTTGGCCGTGCTCTCCATGCGGCTACGACGCTTTGTTGATCAGATTGAAAATTTGTCGCTCAAGGAGGTGCCGGAACGACTGGCCGGTTATCTGCTGTATCTTATGGAAGAGCAAGGTGGAAAAGACAGCGTGGAGCTGGAAATCTCCAAGGGGCAGTTGGCAAGTCTGCTCGGCACCATCCCGGAAACCCTTTCCCGCATCTTTGCCAAGATGAGTGAGGAGAAGCTGATTGCGGTTGAGGGGAAAAAGATTCGTCTGCTGAATCTTCCGGCTCTGCTGGATAAGTAGCGGGGATTGAGAGGTATCCGGTTTTCAAGCGGCGTTATGGGAACCAGAGAGAAGTCGCCATTCCCGCACAGGTGGGAACGACGATGGCCAGAGGAAAACTGCAAGGCAACGTGGGTGTCGAGGCCCTTACAAAATGATCGCCTTGGCGTGTGGACGGGGAAACGAGCAGTGACAGAACTACAGGGCGCTGCTGTTTTTTGCCGGTTTTTTCCCCATAGCCGCGTATTTTTTATCGGCGCCCGCGTTTTTCGCCAAAGTAAAGGTTTTCTTGCTGTGCGTGGCTTTTATATCAATAACGGCTCCTGTTGTTCCCGCCAGATTTTGTCCGGCAGGGAGCGCTGGCGCGGCGGCTATCCCTGATCCGGCTTGTGCCATTTGCAGGGATTTGACTTCCTGGGCCAGGGCTGCCACCTTCGCTTCCTGACCGGCTTTCAGCTCCTGGGCAAGTTGGGCTTTTTCAGCATCTCTGGCCTCCTGGATGGCCTTTATTTCCTGGGCAATCACTTCTGTCTGGGCCGCTTGTACGGCCTTCTCAACTCGGGCGATGGTAACAGGCTCTATAACCTGATCGGGGTTGATGTCGCTACCAAAGAGAAGGGGACGAGGGGATTGAAAGGCATAGTTTTTCTCCACCACTGAAACCACGGGCGGTGTCCGATGGCCCTGGAAATAATCATAGCCCTGTTTCAGGTTTTCCCAGAAGGGAACCCACGGCGATCCTTTATGGCGGGCTAATTTGTCCCATGTCATGCGAAAAGGAAAGATATGGACGGCAAAACGGTCTTGTCCATTGCTCATGGCGGCATCCAGGACGGTATATATTTCTTCGATGCGCAGATCGTTCATGGCAAAGCAACCCACCGAGGCGCATTTGCCATGCACCATCAGGGCGCCGCCGGTTCGTTTGTGCAGTTTGTCGTATTCGTTGGGATAGCCGAGGTTAAAGGAGAGATGAAAATTGCTCCAGGGATTGAGGGCGGTGACGGTGACATCGTAAAATCCTTCAGGGCTTTGTTGATCGCCTTCTTTGATTTTGGGGCCAAGTCCTCCTGAATATTTGCAAATGGTGTAGGTCTTGAACAGTTCATACCGCAGACTCTTTTTCACCCACAGTTCCACCTCATTTTCTTCTTTGAGAATACGAATAAAAATTGGTTGACCCATGGTGAGTTTTTTTTCCCGCATTTCATTTTCCAATTGAGGGGCCAATCGTTGATAGGCAGCCCGCGAAATCTCGCTGCGCGGGACATTGCACGATTTTGCTTCCTCGGCCCGAGCAGAAGGGGTAAGGGCGCCTAAGAGCACGACGAGCGAGAGAATGTGAAGGCAGGGTTTTCTCAGGAAAGAGTTCATATTTCTCTGTTGGCGGGTGAGGGGATGCGAGAGGAAAGAATGGCATCCCTGATGAGTCTGAATGCGAAGCGACCTCAGAGTGAGTCCGCTCCACAAGAGAAGTATTCAGAAGAAAATAAATCAGGAAATGATAAAAAAGTCCAGAAAAAAGAACAGTTATACCTAAATCCTGCAATCGCTTGAGCATCGAGACTGGCAAGACGGGCACAGAGGCAAGGCGGCAAGCCATTTTCAGCGCAGGCGTAGTTTGTGCTACGCTGAGCATGAAAATGGTGAAGCCAACGCAGCCTATGTGCCTGTATTGACAGGCGAATGCCAAGTGATTGCAGGATTTAGGTTATAGGGCGATTCTCAATGAAGGACGATCTTGGGGACTCAAAAAAACCTGAGAATGCCCCTTGCATCCCTGCTTCGGGCCATCTTTGGCTATGCTCTCCATTGTAACATGCTCAATAAAAAACAATGTTCAGTGTCCCACCGGTCATTTGGGGACACGGGTCATTTGGGGACACGATCCCGAATTAAAAAGCCAATTCGGGTCATGTCCCCAAATGACCCATGCCCCCAAATGACCATGCCCCCAAACGACCTGCTGGCCACTAACCACTTGGGTTGCGGGCGTTAGCCAGCATTAGGAACTGTGAGTCGCTCGAATATGCCAGAGTTGTGTTTATCTATGAGTTAAGGATGATCTGAAGAGGGGATGCAAAACGGTCAAGAAGGAATCTGCATATCCATCAACGGCGTTCTATCTCGACGGACACCTTTCTTCTGCCCCATTGAATGGCTTCGTCATGGGAATCAAAAAAGAGGTCAAGGCGGTCCGGGCCTTTGATCGCTCCACCTTTGTCTTCGACGATTCCCCAGCCGTAACCAGGAATGTACATACGGGTGCCAAAGGGATAGAATTTGGTGTCGGCGGCGATGGTTCCTTTTTGCGATTGAAAGTACCAGGGAAAGAGGAGAAGTCGGGGGACAATCATCCAGGGGCGTTCCACTGTGTCCATCGAAAAGAAGCCCTCCTGGGGCTGGGTGGGAGTGGTGCCGCTGGCGGTCAGGCCACTGTACGGTTTTCCGGCCTGTTTGCCGTAATTGACATAGCGGTTCCAGAAATCCAGCTTGAGAAAGGCCCAGTTCCCGCGCTCCCAGCCGCAGCATTGGCTGCAACCGCAGTAGCCAGTGGTCTCCATGACTTTGCCTTTGCCGGCGCTGGACGGTATCTGCCGTTTGGCGCAGCCACTGAAAATGACAAGGGTGCCCAAGAGGAAGAAGGAAAGGATGCGAGCGGGACGAATTGACGGGATGAGTGTGAATTGATCATCGATCATGGTTGTTTCATGATTTGCATAACTGCTATGATGAGTATGATCTATGGACGATAAAACCATTTCTGCACCTCCTTGATGCTCAAATGTTTGAAAACCGGACGACCATGCGGGCAGTGGGAGAAGAGATCGGCCTTGGTCATGCGGGTCAGCAGAGCCTCCATTTCCTGGGGATGAAGCGGGTCGCCGGATTTCACTGCTGCTTTACAGGCCATGGAGGCGATGATGGTGTCGAGGATGTTTCCCTTGTCGTCCCTTGGCCCATCGGCGCTGCCAGTCGAGTCGTTCCTGCTGAACCGAGTAAGGATGTCACGCAGAAGGTCGTCGGGAGGGCACTGTCCGGCCAGGGCGGGAACGGCGGAAATGACAAAGGCGTTGCCGCCAAATTCACGGATGGAAAATCCCATCTTTTCTATGTCCGGTAAATGCTGTTCAATCTGTTCGATTTCCCCCAGAGAAAGCTCAATGGTGGTCGGGAAGAGCAGGGTCTGACTGGCAACGCGGCCCTGGAGGAACTGCTTTTTCAGGTCTTCAAAGAGGAGTCGCTCATGGGCGGCGTGCTGGTCAATAATCAGTAGACCGCCATCGGCTGCCTGACAGAAGATATAGAGATTGTCATACTGACCAATAATGGTGAGATGATGATTGGCAGCAGGCGGGTAGGACAGGGACTGCGTTTCTCCCTTTTCCGCGAAATGAGCGCCATGCGCTGGAGTCGCAGGTGATGGTGATGCGGTCTCAGCCGTTTGGGGCAGGGGTATAAAAAGAGGGAGATCCTTTTGTGGGTAGGGGCTGAGAACTGCCGTTGCTGTCTGGTGGGATTGGAGTGAGGGTGCCGGTGGGGACAGTGCTTGTGAAAGTGAGATTGATGCCTCGTCATGCATTTCATCCGCAGAAGGCATCATTGGGGACAATGAGCGATGATGTGGTTCTGGTTGCAGTCCCGCTGGCGGTGCGGGCACATTTTGCCCCATTTTTTGCGAGGAGCCAGCTCGAAAAACAGTCGTCTGAATTGTTTGCTGATATGTCCGTATGGCCAGATCCACCTCCTGACTGATCATCTGGTGTATAGCCTGGCCTTCACGAAAGCGAATCTCCTGTTTGGTGGGGTGGACATTGACATCCACGGCTTCAGGGGGAAGGAGAAGATGGAGAAATCCGGCCGGAGCGCGCCCCTTCATCAAAAAATTGCGCAAGCCCTCGACCACGGCATGAATCATCATCCGGTCCCGAACGGTGCGGCCATTGACCAGCAGCCGCATACCCGCCGATCCCGCCACCGGCGCATCTGGGGGCAGAAGCCAGCCCTGAACGGAGGAAGAGAGTGGGGGGTGTTCGCGGGGTGTCACCTTTCCCACTTCGATCAATGGCCCCTGGTAATGAAGGATCGCCTTCAAACGATCCGGCAAGGACTGATTTTTTGAAAAATGAAAGACTTCTCGTCCATCAATGCGAAGAATAAAGGCAATTTCGGCGGCGGCCAGGGCATAGCCTTTGATCACCTCTTCGATATGGGCCAGTTCGGTGCGACTGGTGCGCAGGAATTTCCGCCGAGCTGGTGTGTTGCCAAAAAGATCACGAATCTCAAAGATCGTGCCGTGATGCGATCCGATCTCATGGTTCTTTATCAGTTTGCCATAGTGGAGCACAACGGTTGTTCCCAAAAGGGCATGGGGTGGACGAGAGATAATGGCCATCTTCGCAACCGAGCCAATGGACGGGATGGCCTCACCCCGAAATCCCAGTGAGCTGATGGCGGCCAGGTCCTTGTCGGTGACGATTTTTGATGTTCCATGCCGTTCCAGGCAAAGAAGCAGGTCGTCTTCATCCATGCCGCAGCCGTTGTCAATTACCCGAATCAGACGGGTGCCACTCCCTTCGATCTCCACTTCGATACGAGTCGCACCTGCATCGAGGCTGTTTTCCAGCAACTCCTTGACAACTGAGGCAGGTCGTTCCACCACTTCGCCGGCGGCAATGCGGTTGGCAATCTGTTCGGGAAGAATGCGAATTTTGGACATGGTGAGCCGTTGTTATAATGCCCGAAAAGCAAATTGAAAGTATCTCTGCAAGGGCCAGGGGATATATGAACGCAAAAGAGGATTGAGGTGAGCCTCTTGCAAAATGATCTTTTCGCCCAATCTCTTCGTTATGCTCAAAAT
>DYDK01000085.1 GCA_020717935.1 Desulfocapsa sp. | reverse complement strand
CTTATTATCAAATGACGGAACCTCTATAGATGGATTATTTGGGTCAGTAGGGAGGGCAGGATTCTTCGATATATCTGAACTATTTTCTCTGGTCGCATCCAATGTGTTACTTTGAACGGGAATCAAACCATTCGGACGAGCCGAATCAGTAAGTGAGCCCCGATTCCGCATATATTCAGCCTGCTCAGTCACTCCCCCAACATTTGTATTACCAAGCGAAACAGTGCTTCCCTGTTTGGTCTTTACATTACCCGTCAATGTGTTATCAGAAGACACCTTTACACTCTGCCCTTGATGGTTTTCAAGATTGACAGTACCGAGTTTAAACATGTCTCCCTGACCGACCTCTATAGTGCCTTTAATCTTGTTTTTTGTGTCAATGGTAACAGATTCAGCCTTCACTTGAGTAAGACCTGTATCACCAACGGATACCTGTCCGCCATCTTTGGCCTCGATTCCACCTCCCACCTCATTGTCAGCTGTCACTTTTAACTTCTTGACTTCAACCGTCTTGATTCCGGCGGTTGCATTATTGCCGGAATCTGTCTGAGATTTCCTTTGGGGAAGAATAATAGGCTGTCCTTCTTCTTCCTGCTGGCGAGCCTTGGCAACACCAGCTCCACCAATATTGGCGCCAAGCTCAAGGTCATGAGAATTCTGCGCCTGACAAGGAGTGCTTAATATGAGGAGTAGGGTGGTAACACCCAGTATTTTTTTACCCGAATAATTCCATGTCTCAACACATTGCTTCTGGTCCACATTTAACCTCATTTAATTCTTTTAACAGGTTATTCTTTTCTGTAAGTCACTAATGAACAGCAATATTAGTCAGTTGGACTGTTTGCCTTTTTCCATTAGCCGATATAACCATTTGCATCTTTGAGATTGATGTGATGGGACTAGCGGCCTGGAGATTGACTTCAGCCTTGATTTGCGCTCCTTTATCGAGTGTGGCTACAACATATTCCCATGAACGATTCTGGCCCATTTGTATCTCATTGCATTGTAATATTTTGTTATTTGCATCTACTGCTTGTATCCCGGAATAACAATACAGGGCGAGCTTAAAGGCCTCTGACGGGCTTGTCAGTTGAAAAGTGCAGGTGACAGATTGTGAGTTCGGGCTATAATGGCAATCCTGAAGTTTGACTTGAACACCATTTTCGATGTTTTGTTGCATAGTGTCAGTTTGTTTGTTTTTGTCAGGAGCGCTTTTTGCCGATGTTTTTTGTTCATTTTCTGATCGTGGCGCCTGACCATTTGAAATATGCTGTTTTTTCAATGAGTCATGAGTCGCGTCCAATTTTTCAGATTGTAAAGCCTGGTCATCTGAAGGAATCACCTCTTTCTTCAGTGGTTTATGTGGTGTACCCAATAAAGCCTCAGTGTCTCGATTTGTCGCGGTAAAACCTATATCGCATATCAGTAACACAAAACAAAAAATGCTTACTGTAATCTGTACAACACTTGTCATTAAAGGACTCCAGAGGTAATAAAAGCTATGCTCTTATGGCTACACCGTTACGGAATATGGAGTCATGCTACGCAAACATCTGGGCAAGCACACAAAACAAAGAAAACAAAGTCTTCTGTTAACGGTATATTTTCAAAAGGAAAAATGTATTATTGTCTACTTCGCACTATTACTTTATTTTTGATTGTAATGGTTTGATAGTTAAAAAACCAGAAAATCTTTTTCCGGTTAAAAATAGTTCACCAATCTGCAAATATGTGAGTATCTCTCTGTGGGAGGACCCTCATAAAACATACGAAATTTACTGAATCGGTGTAACCATTATCACTGTCACGTTATCACGCCCCCCATTTGCAAGGGCTGCTTTTATAAGACGGTCTGCTCTGGTTGTATTATCTTTTTCCTGCGCAAAAATAAGGGCAATTTCTTTGCCAGACACTTCCCCGGTTAAGCCATCGGAACATAATAGTAACGTATCATTTTTATTAAATATGCCAGTGAGATGGTCAATTTTGGGGGCATAGTGTCTATTTCCTGAAAGGCCTAATGCCTGGGAAATTATATTTCGATGGGGATGGGAGGCGACCTCGCTTGCAATGATCAATCCTGAATCAAGAAGCTGTTGCACATAGGAGTGATCTGATGTCAGTTGTTGAAGAGCAGTATTCCACAAATAGGCACGACTATCACCAACCCATGCAATTTCATAATTTCGACCATTGAGTTTAGCCGCAACCACTGTTGTGCCCATGTTTGTTGCCCCAAATGCTCTGCGAATATCATTTTGAATCGCATAATGTGCAGCCGTAATAGCATCCGTAAGAGACAGCCCTCTTTGTATGCTCTTGGAAATTTCCTGAACGGCAATTTGACTGGCAATTTCTCCCGCTTCATGGCCGCCCATTCCGTCTGCCACAACCCACAGTCCATATTCAGGAAGCGCCAGATAGCTGTCTTCATTTAAGTTACGCACCAATCCTACATGGGAACAAGCGGCATGGTTGTATGTAATCGTTGATTCGTTCTTTTTCTGTTTTAACTTAAAAAAGGAGAAAAGAGTGTCTATCCTTTTCATTTGAATGCGGGTTGTTTAATGAAAATTTTTGTGGAAAATTTTAGTTGGGCTAGACTACCACGGTCTTTTTAATATAATTGACCACGCTTTCCACATCATCCATGATATCGATGAGTAAAAGATCGTCCTCAGTAATAGTTTTATTAGTAATAAACTTATCCTTTATCCACTCTAAAAGTCCACCCCAAAAATCACTTCCGATAAGAATAATTGGAAAAGGTTTGACACTTTTCGTCTGAATCAGGGTCAGGGACTCAAAAAGCTCATCCAGGGAACCAAAACCGCCAGGCATACAGATAAAGGCCATGGAATATTTCATGAACATGACTTTACGAACGAAGAAGTATTTGAAATGCAAAGGAAAATTGATGTAGGGATTGGGGCGTTGTTCATGGGGGAGATCAATGTTGAGACCAATCGAAACGCCGCCCGCCTCGGCTGCCCCCTTGTTGGCTGCCTCCATAATCCCAGGGCCACCACCGGTAACAACGCCATAGCCGGCCAGTGCCAATTTGCCAGCCAGCTCTTCTGTTAACTTATAGTAAGGATTATCGGGTGTGGTTCTGGCTGATCCGTAAATAGTGACTACTGGCACCTCTATGGTTGAGAGGGCATCAAATCCATCGACAAATTCCGACATGATGCGAAACATGCGCCACGAATCACCTACCACGCTGTTATCTAAGCAGTACTTGGGTTCGTTTTTTATTCGTCGCCGATTATAGTTTTGCATATTTTTTTCCTGTTGCCATGTCTATTTTTCGGATAGTTCTGTGAGTGAGGAGAGTGCTTGTTGACGCCACTCTTTTACCTTTTCGTTTTCATTGATCTTGATTTCTGGCTGGGTAAGGGCCTTGTTCAACCATCGTATGGCTGTTGTGTTCTTTCCCCATTTTTTGTAAAGCAATCCCATCTGCACCCGGGCTGCGCCCTTGGTTTTTTGATCTCGGAGGCAGGGGCGGAGGGTGACCAGGGCGGTTTCTAAATACCCACAGGATATCATTGCTTTCGCCAGTCTGAGGTGAAAGAGGATTGGCACGGGATTGAGTTCGATACTTTTTCCACAGAGTTTGAGGGCAATCTGGTTGCCTGCATTGGTATCAAGATATATTTCGCCCAATAGGCTGAGGGCATCAGCATCATATTCGTCAAAATGGATGGCTCGTTGCAATGCGATTATAGCCTCTTGAGTTCGGCCAAGGCCATGAAATGATTCTCCAAGAAAACGGAGTGCTCGGCTGGCTGGGCCCGCATCAGATTTCTCGTGTTTCGCATTATGCCAAGGGAGAAGAATGTCTAAACATTTTTGATATTGTCCGATCTGGCAGTAGAGTTTTGCCAGTTGCAGGGGAAGTTCATGGCGGACATTGGCTGTATCTTTGTCACCTTCTAAGGGGCATGAATAGGCTCGTTCAAAGGCAACTACCGCACCGGTGAGATCGTTTTGCAATTCTCGTCCCAAACCCAAGTTATACCAGGCCATGAAATTATGGTCGTGAATGGAAAGGGCCTGAAGGAAACAGTCATTGGCCAAGGTATGCCTGTTCATCATCGCATAACTGACGCCAAGGCTGTTGAGCAGGTTGACATCATTGGGGGTAATGGCAAGTCCTCGCCGATATTCCTTGATGGCTCGGGGGATATCACCCTCCCCGTAATAAATATCACCGCTGACATTGAGACTCAAAGCGTTAAAAACTGTTATTATGCCTTCGTCTTCAAGGGCTCCATGCAGGAGGGCCTTTTGACAATTGGGTATCAGTTCTGTTTTTTTGAAATCGCTGAAAGGAAAGATGGCAATGCCGGCCGCCACCGGACCGTGGACTTTTTCCTCAAGGGTAAGGGTCTGCACGGTTGTGTGCACCAGCTTTCGGACCTTTCTTTGGTCCGTAGTCGGGAGCAGGAGGTATGCATCTGCATTTGGGCCTTGAAATTTTTTACTGCCACTGATTACAAAATCTTCTTCGCTGATTTTATCATAAATACTTTCTGTTGCCACCAGAGGATGGAATTGAACCAGGCTGAAATGATCCCATTGTTGCATATATCGCTTTAATTCCTTGGTTTGTCCCGATTGCCAACAGGGCCCGGTATTTGCCAGCATATTTCTCTTCGAGGCGTAGAGAGGATGACAGCGCGAATTTTGCAGCAAGTGATACGAGCAGAAGCTGAACGGCCCTCTTTTGCAGGCAGTCTGTAATGCCTGCCACGCCTCATCGAGAAGATCGCGGCCGGTTGTATTGGCATAGCCTTCTTTGTCGCTACCAATTATACCGTAACTGTAACCTATGTGAACAGATTTGAAGCGTTCTCGTTTCAAGAAGGCAATTAATCTGGCGACAGAGGTAATTTCGTCTTCGCTACAATGCCACAAGGGATAGGCAAAAATCGATTGGCCGATATGATACAGGGCGATGTTTTCACCAATAAAGGTTTGTAAGGCATTCGCGGTTCTTTGTATATACCGCATTTCTTCAATGGCGGTGCGGGCTTTGGGGAAAACCTCCACGAATGACAGACCAATATGCTCCCCTTCAGGGAAGGTGTTGCACATGGTGCTCAGGTGGAGCATATTGAGAAGGCCGGTTTGCGGGTCAGTGCCTGCCTGCTTGACGATAAGCAATGCGTGTTGCAGATCGTCACGAAGCTCTTGTAGCCAATCATGGTCGATTTTTCTTACTAAGATGGGATCAATTCCTTTGATGAAGGCAACGACGGGTTGACCAGCAAGGACGGAAAAAGGGAGCAAGAGGCAATCATCTTCGGTTGCGGGGGCCTGAGTCTGAAGGATAGTGGAGTAGAGGCGTTGAAGGCGGGATGCTTTTTGTGATTCATGATATATGTCATCTATTTCTTCAATGGTGTGAATAAACGAAACATGAGCGGTACTGGCAACAGAGAGTTTCCCCTTTATTGTCTGGGTAAAAGATAGGGAAAAGTGATGGAAATCGTGCCGTGATAAAGAAGTTGCAACGGTGAAAAAGGGGAAATGCTCGGACATTCTCTCACGCACCTTGAGTAAAAAAGGTTGTTAGAGAAGTAATGAGTGACGGAATCTCCTCGTCGGTAATGGTTCTCATGTCTAACAGAAATATACCATCTTCAATTTTACCAATAATCGGCAAGGGAAGACTACGAAATCCTTTTTCCAGTTCGGTAAGAGAAATCTGTTCAGGTTGAAAGGCTACGGCCCAGCTTGGTAAACCGTGTTCAGGCATGGCGCCTCCTCCCACAAGTGACACGGTTGCCAGCAGGGACAGGGTGCACACGGGCATTGCTCTTTTGCGTGTTTGTCGCAAAAGCCTTTGTGCTCTTTTTTTGATGATATCAGATGGTTGGGTGAGCATTCTGAGGGTGGGAACGGTGGTGAGGGCCTGGTCAAGGTCGTAATAGTTTCGTAGCACTGCTTCAAGAGCTGCCAAGGTGAATTTATCGATGCGCAGAGCACGATTCAAAGGATTGCGTTTGATACGGTCGATAATTTCTTTTTTGCCAACGATCAGGCCAGCTTGAGGGCCGCCGAGGAGCTTGTCTCCACTAAATGTAACCACATCAACGCCTGCTTTGATAATGTGCTGAACCGTTGGCTCTTGTGGAAGCCCAAATGAAGACAGGTCAACCAGGCAACCACTGCCCAGATCTTCCATGACCGGCAACCCTTTTGCGTGGCCCAGTTTGACTAAATCTTCAGCTGACACTTCGGAGGTAAAGCCAATGAGACGGAAATTGGAGGTGTGAACTTTCAAAAGCAGGGAGGTCTCTTCATTGATCATTCTCTCATAGTCTGCAAGATGGGTTCGATTGGTTGCCCCCACCTCAACTAATTGGGCACCACTTTTGGCAATGACATCAGGAATCCTGAATGATCCCCCAATTTCAACTAATTGCCCACGAGAGACAATCACCTGGCTACCATGGGCTAAGGTGTCAAGTGCCAGCAGGACGGCAGCGGCATTATTATTCACTACTAATGCGGCTTCGGCTCCCGTCAGGTCGCAGAGAATCTCTTCAACAAGAGTATAGCGACTCCCCCGTTTTCCGTCACTGAGATTAAACTCTAAATTAGTATAATGGGTTCCTGCCCGTTGAACCGCATCAACCACTGGGGCCGAGAGAATAGAGCGGCCTAAGTTGGTATGAATAACGATTCCCGTTCCATTGATTACCTGACGAAGATTCATACGATTTTTTATCGCTATAGCGTGAAGAAATTTTTCTTTCCATTGTTGCATGGTCAGTGGAGCATATGATGCGCCTGCTTTATGGTCGTGGAGAATGCGTTGCCGTTCTGAAGCTATGCAACGACGAACCGCCAATTTAACTAGGAGAGTGGGAATCAATTGTGTCGAGTCACGCAGGCTATCGAGGCATTCATCGATTTTTGGTAAGGTGCAAAGAAGCTCTTGAATATTTGTCATGGGTTGTGGTTGCTGATGAGAAAAAGGTGAAATGATTGTCCTTCGATACCATTTATTGAGAACAAACATGAGATATGTTACGGTTTTTATGAGTTAAAAGCAAACAATTTTCGTGGTCTCTCATTAAGATGAAAGGAATCAGGAAAAAGCTCGTTGTTTTTGTTATTTTGTTATTGACATGTTTTCGTTGATTGAGTATTTTGCCGCACTCTTTAAGACAGCGTGCTGAGGACGGAAGTCAGGGTACAGATGTCAGGAGAAGAGAGTAAATAAAGAACAGAGACGAGTAAGAAAGTTATTGACAGGCAGTTTGAATTTGATTAAATTTACATCTCGTCGCCGCTTGAGCGATGCGGTTGTTTTTTAGTTTGTTTTTTTA
>DYDK01000084.1 GCA_020717935.1 Desulfocapsa sp. | reverse complement strand
TCGCTTTGGGATTGCCTCACTGTTACATGGAGCAACTATGCGAAAATCGCTGTTGAAGCATTGCTATTGTCGACGCTGGGTACGACACCAGGTAAATGGTTTTTTAAAATCAAAGTAGCCCTCGTTTCGGGTGAGGCAATGACTTACTCACAAGCACTTAGTCGGAGCTTCAAGGTGTGGTGGCGGGGATTAGGAACCGGATTTCCAATTGTTGCCCCTATTACCCAGATCATTGCCTACAGAAATCTTAACCCACATTTAACAGTTGTAGTGCCATGAGCCACAACTATTTGAATTGATTATGATAAAAATCATGCCAAAACATCAAATGTAGTGCCATGAAAATATTTTATCGAATAATATCAATATGTTGCAAAAAAAGCTGTTAAATATGGGTTAAACGAAATGGTATCACGTCGTGGGACAGAGAAGGTGATTTTGTCGTGACCCATGAACATATCGGTGTCCCACGGATTTTGGTGTTTATCGTATTGTATATCGTGCTTTCTACCTTCTTCAATCAGGTCATTAAAACCACCATTGCCCGCTCAGTTGAAGCTTCAATTTCACAGGTATCAACAACATCAACAAGTGTTTCAGCTATGGGATCGTCTGCACCTGCCGGTCTTTTTGATGATGCACAAGGCCAGCCTGCTGCTGGTGAATACGATGATGTATTTGGGGTAAATACTGGTGGGCCAAAAAAACAAAGCATAACCAGCGAGATAGCCACCGAACAAAAATACACTTCAGTTGAATGGCTGAACAAGGCGATTGAACTTGAGGGGAAAAATGATTCGTTTGGATTGCTCAACCATGCGCTCAGTTGGACTAAAGCATTGCCTGGGGATGCCAAGGCGTGGTATAATCTTGGTATTGCCTACGGAAAATCCGATCAGCTCCTCAAAGCAATTGAAGCCTATCAGCAGGCCATTCGCATCAATCCGGAATATACCAATGCGTGGTATAACCTTGGCATTGCCTACGATGACTCCAATCAGTTCCCCAAAGCGATTGAAGCCTATCAGCAGGCCATTCGCATCAATCCGCAAGATGCCGATGCGTGGAATGCCCTTGGCATTGCCTACGATGACTCCAATCAGTTCCCCAAAGCAATTGAAGCCTTACAGCAGGCCATTCGTATCAATCTGCAAGATGCCAATGCGTGGTATAACCTTGGTGTTGCCTATAAAAATTCCGGCCAGACCAGTCAGGTCATGGATGTGTACAAACATCTCAAGTCCCTTGACCCAGCAAAGGCCGACGACTTTTTTAATAACTTTGTAATGCTCAAGTAAACGCCTTGACTGAAGCTGGGCATAGCCAAGTGGTGCCTTTTCCTGGTTGCCACTCTTTGAGTGCAGGCAAAAAATTAAACATACCTTTCGTAACATGCTCTCTGAAAATGGTTTGTTCGGCAATAATGCCACAGAAAAAAACAAAAAGGGGAACGAAATGAAAAAAATCGTAATATTTTCCTGTATTGCACTGCTCAATTCTGCAATCGCCCTGGCCAACAACGATCAAAATAATTCCAACGGCCAGCAGCAACAACCAAATTATCAGTCGTCTGCTGGAGGAAGGGTAGATACGACAACCGGAACTTTTCAGCAAGAAACAGCAGGTGGTCATGTTGACACCAGCAATGGAACCTTTCATCAGGATGTAGCAGGTGGAAGCGTAAATACCAAGACGGGCCAGTTTACGCCCAACAAGTAATCTTCCCGCAAGGGGATCACACCCACTTTTTGCAAATTAAGGATGTTGATCACCCC
The DNA here is from genome assembly GCA_020717935.1 of Desulfocapsa sp. Classification (GTDB taxonomy): domain Bacteria; phylum Desulfobacterota; class Desulfobulbia; order Desulfobulbales; family Desulfocapsaceae; genus UBA2270. Next base: position 5,541 of record DYDK01000084.1, on the reverse strand, counting down.
TCACACCACCCGCATATCCAACCGCTTCCCCATAGCCTGCAAGGCGGCGGCAATACCATCAATGCGGGTGGTGTGGCGGACATTGGTCAGACGGTTCACTTCTTGCGGGGTGGTATTCAGACGGCGGGCAAGCTCGGCAGGCCGGACACTCTGGCTGATCATCTCATTGAGCAGCAGCACCTTGGCCGACAAGCTGGCCGGAAGATCGACAACGAGCTGACCCTTCTTGGCCGGGGAGGGAGTGGGCACCATGCGCTTATCCTCAAAGTAAAAATCAAGGGCAGACTCCAGCGCATCCCTGGCGGCGGTCAGGGCCTCGGCCTCAGTGTCGCCCTGGGTGATGGCCTCGGGAATATCAACAAACGACACAGTAAAACCGCCGTCTGTTTCATCCGGGGTCAGGGTAACGGGATAGTTAAACATGGCGTACTCCCTCTTTTAATCCAAGTTGTTTCTTGATGCCTTCCACTGTCCCTTTCTTCAAGTCGGCATTGTGCATCGGCAGAATAGACTGCTTCCCATTGAGATACACCTTCAGGTGCGAGCCTTTTCCGGGGAGAAACGATGCCCCCTGTTGAGTCAGCCAGTGTTTGAATTCCTTGCTGTTCATTGTCTATTTGTAATCAATATTGTTTATAGTGTCAAGCGGGTGAGGCTGATCGTTCATAATAGAGCTTCTGATAGAATCATGCCAGAGTACATTTCATAAGCGCCGTCATAGCAATCTGACAGCCTCTATTGCCATAATAATTTTCTTCCTCACATAAACGCTCATAAGTAGCCCACCGCATCCCCTTTGGTTTTATGCGCCATTTAGAAGTGTAACTATCTCTGCAACCAAGTTTCACCCTCAGCTTGTGTGCCCGTCGAAAAGCTCTGTCTTTTTCCCCCTCTCTCTGGCATTTGTAGTTCAGTCGCAAGCATTTCCGACAAGCAAAGCGACTGCCGCCATTGTAAAGAACGCCAACCCGTTGCCCACAGAACGGACAACGGAACCATGCTCGTTTCCCGCCATAGTTGCAGTCAGTCCAATCAAGCCATACAGGAAAACTAATGTCCTGCCACTCGCCGCTATCGGTGCGTTGACAATATGACAGAACAATCTTCTCGGTCTCAGTGCTTCCCTGAATGCTCCCCGACTGATCACTGCCGCGCGACCATTGCCACAACCAAAACTTGCCAGCAACCAGGTTGCCAGTTTTACGCAGATCACGAATACTAAGCCTTAACCGGCCATCCGTCGTGGAATATCCACGGCTTACACCACTTCCCCATCCGCCCATATTGCCCTCCATGCTATATTATATTATGCGAAATAATTAAGCTGTTTTACCCTGTCACCCCCACGAAGAACCTCGCAAAGACTCGCCATCATTGAGATTCCCGTCCGCAAGCATTCTGCCCAACCAGAATCTTACATTTTTGTAAGATTCTGTCCCATCCGTTTGAAAAGCGGTTTCAATGCCGCCGCCTGATAGATTCCGTTAGAAATCAGTAATTCGCCTTCCAGGTCATCGTCAGAGGGTCAGCAACCTTAGGGCCTCGGCAAGAATAAATCATCCCGTCTTGCTGGTCTTTTCAGTCATCTTCTTCGTCACGAAAAGAGTTTCATAGCCCTGCTATGCGCCTCTTTCCGCTCCTCGAATACGCCCCACAGGAAGTCCCCTTGGGGGATGACTGAAAATCCTGTGCAATACGGAACGATTTATTCTTGCCGAGGCCCTTACCAGAATCTTACCGCTTTTGTTTCTTCGCAAAGGCCGTCAACGGTGTTGCGTTTGCGTGTTGCGCTTGCCGTTGAGTTACCGTTTCTTTTTTGTCTTTTGAATGTCAACTTTGGGTCAACTTTCCAATCCTTTTTTGATGTTACGCCCGTAACTTTGCCCGAAACTTTGCCGTAACTCCAGAGGGTCAGCCCCTGCTTACTGGCCGTGCTGTCTTGCCGCCCACATCCATTCTCGCTCCAGCCGATGACATGCTATTGTCAAGCGATTAGCATTCGTCAGATAGGCCTCAATAATCAGCTTCAAGACATCCGAATTAAGGTGTGCGCAACAGCACAGCTTAATTACAGGTTTTGTCAGGTTGGCCGTGCCGTTTGCCGGACAACCTTCCCGCCGTCCTGAAACTCAATCGCAAGCACACCTTCCCGCATCGTGGCCACCATGCCGGCCTTGTCCCAAACTCTCGCCCAGGCCAGCCCCCTTGAACGGTTGCGACGGTAAAGCTCCCGCATCGTCCAGCCTGCCGCCTTCAATTCCTGATGGTGTTCCCGTAACCATTTCAGGGCCACGGGTGAAATCTTTTCCCTGCAAGAGGGATGTGCCGTCACGGGTTGCTGGTCGCATGACGGGCTTCCTGACTCCTCGAACGGCGAATCGTCGAAGCAGAAATCAGGTTCCGCGTCACGGATTGCGATCCGCTTAACATCCGTTTCATAACATCCACAGCCATTGACAATATCCACAATGTTCCAATCAAGCTCCAGGACAACCCGCCCTATGCTCTCAGGAAAGCGACAAAGCCCCGGCCAGGATGCCCCCTTGCCGTCATAGCTCTGGCATGAAAAGCATGATGGGCCTTGCCCCCTCCCTGCATAGCAAGGCTTTCCTTCCGATATAGGGCGCAGCCAGTCCCAGGGGTTTCCTTCCTCCCCTGGGTGCGTGACTGCTGCCAAGCGCAACGATTCGATGATCTCCCGCTTATGCTGGACTATCACCTGCTTAACCGCCTCAGTGACGAGCTTCCCCGGTACAACCTTGAGCTTATCGCCAACCAGTGAGACGGTGACCCCTGCCCCTGACAATGCCGACAAGAGGTCAGAAGTAGATTGCATCTTCGGCCTCCCCATGAGCAGGAGGAAGGGGCATATATCCTTCTTTCTTATAGGTGTGAGTTGAAAAGTCCTTCATGTCCTTCATTTCGTTCATTATCAATGGGTTATCCTTCATTGAGTCCTTCATTGATTTTGAAAGTCCTTCATAGTCGAAGAGGGGTTCGCCTTCCGCTCGCAATCTGAGACCTTGAATTTTCACGCCGTCCGCTGACCGCTGGAGCTTCTTCAACTCAATTCCCATCATCTGTCCAGCATCAATCAAGGTAGGGGAAAACTTTTGTAGTGATACCTCCATCCTTCCAGACGCAAGACACCATTTCAGATAGTTCGGATAAAGGAATCTGTCATAATCTTGAAAAATATCTGCGCTGAAATCTCCTTTAATCTTTTTTTTGTTGCCGATCTTGGTTTGCGCATTCGAATCAGGAATTAAACATTCAGTCATCCAATCAAGGACAGGATTGTTAAACCGTGCGGCCTCCAGGTTTGCCAAGAGGATTCTCTCGGGCATCCCCTTGAAAATATCAGTCACTTCTTCGCGGGTAAGGGCCAACGCCCAATTTATAATGCCGGGAGCCTCCTTGTACAAAATGGACTCCTCGCCTCCTCGGTCTCTCCACTCTTTTTTCTCGTTCTCTGTAATCCGGTTTTTGAAATCAACCGTGATTCGCCGTCGCTCAATGCCCGAAGTGTAATCCGTTGTCGCCAGGCGCTCGTTGCTCATCATCAAGGTTTGCCCTTGGAAGATGAAAGAGCCTTGCTGTTGCTGATTTTTCCGTTCAAGCCGTAACGGGTCTTGCCCTGTCATCGCTTTAAGAACGCTGACCGATTTTCCGTATTTGTCTGCATCTTCAATCGCCACCAATCGCTTGCCGTAAATTCCCGCAGCCTCAAACCTGTTTGTTTCAAGCTGTTGCAAGGTTGTCGTAGTCGCATTATCATTGCCGATAAGGATGAAAACCAACCGGCCAAAGGTACTCTTGCCTGTACCTGCCGGGCCTATTAGATGGAGAAAAACCTGCAAATCCGGCCTGCCGGTCAGCAGGGCGTTAATCCATGCCCTCAACAACTTCACCGTCTCATGATCGCCATCCACGGCAGAAAGTAGCCATGCCAAGAAATGAGGACATTGCGCGTCGGCTGAATATTCAAAGGGTAACACCCAGGTCATTGCGTTATCGGGAGTAATCGGCTCTACTTGTTTCGTTCCGAGGTCAAGCAGTCCATTCAGAAAAGGAATCTTCCCGCTTGTTGATTCTGCCAGTCTGTTTTGCCCTCCCTTTTGAAGAATTGCGGCAACGCCGTTTTGATATGCGTTCCTGAATCCTAAATGCCCCGCCCCGCTATGCAGGAATGCCGTGACCGCCGTATCAAAATCAGTCTGTGAACAGGCAACCCAATGGCTGTTTCCAAAGGAAAGCCACCTCGCGCCATCAACATCGAATGCAAAATGCCCTCTCACCTGCACCGCCACCGCCCATGCCGCCTCGGACTCCACCATTAGAATTGGTGTCTCTTCACCATTTTTTTCCTCAACCTTCACAATTAGAGCATCTCTAAAATGAAGGACTTTCTCTTTTAATGAAGGACTCAGTGAAGGATAAGTAGTTGATAATGAATAAGATGAAGGACATGAAGGACTTAAAGAAGTTCCCATACGCGGAAAAGAGGATATTCGTCTTATATCCTTGTCCAATTCGGTAAGGATGACCGACGCATTGGCCCGTTTAATGGCATAGCGCACCTGCATGAATCTGGCTTTGTCGCTTTTTTTCAATGCCGCCAGCTTACGCAAATTGTCATCGTGGAATGGTGCCCCACAATCTCCTTTCACGGCTTCCAGCATGACCTCAATATCCTTTTCTGTGCATTCGACAACTTTGAATTTTGCGAAGGTATATTTAATCTGCCCGTGGGCATAGCTGTTGATAACCGGCTTTCCATCGTTCCAGTAAAACCGCGCTTTGGTCATGCTCCCGCCGTCGTATTCCGGTTCTAAGGGATCGGCCAGGGCCTTCTTGTCGAAGCTGGCCCCGTCGTCCAACATCTCTCCGACCGTGACCGGCTTACCTTTCAGGTGTTGGAAGTAAAGCTGATCTCCGTCATTCAAGGCATGATCCTGCCGTGACTCGACAATCGCCCGAGCTTCCTCATTGGTGATACCCCTTGCCTTGACCAGCTTCCCGGCTTCCGACTCAATATATTCTGAGCGAACAGCCTCTTGTGTTGGGGTTGCCAAGGCCTTGAGTCGTTGAATGCTTGCCAGGTATTCGGCTTCTTCCTCGTCGGTCAGGTCAGGCAGTGTTGAAGTGTCAAGCAAATCACCGCCTCGGACAGCAGGTTCTGGCAGCTTCTGAACAAGGCCATCCTCACAAACCGCTCCGGCTACGAAGTCAAGCCGCTCAGGACTTCCAACAGTCAAATCAACCAGCGTCCTCAATAGCAATGCCCCTGACCGAGAAACCTCGTACCGCCCATAACCTGCCAAGATCAACCGCCTGCCAAGTGTTTCCAAGTATCGAGGGATGTCCTTGCCTTTCTCGACAAATATGTAGGTGTGGCTGCCGCTGCCTTCGCCCCTGAGTTCGTTCCCATCTTTATCATAAATACATGCCGAGGTTGACGGGGTGTCAATGATCGCCCTAATGGAGCCACCTTGTGATCGCTCGTAATGGAGCCACCAGAGGTGGCCGGGTTTGGGTCTC
>DYDK01000083.1 GCA_020717935.1 Desulfocapsa sp. | reverse complement strand
TATACATAAAAAACCTCCCGGTGTCCAGCATTATTTGTGGGGCATGGACAGGGTTAACAGGGAGGGGCCAAAGAAAAGGCCGACCAAGCCATAGAGGATAATCAGAAGAAAGGGGAGGGCCGCAACCATGAATATCCACTGCTGTGATTGCTGGGGATTACCTCTGGATTTTTTACGGATTGCTCGTTGGCCTGGTTGAATGATCTGTCGATTTTTTCGTTGGGGCCGCTGCGGGGGTCGTTTTGACTGAGGGGCAATGGGAATGGGGCCAAAAAAATCGGACATGATGGGTCAGTGTTCAGGGTGCAGGGGGAGAAGAGAACATTGCAGTTTTTTTTCGATCGTGAGTCTTGAAAATTTCGTAACGATCCACCATAAAAGAACAGGCTTGGGGACTCGGAACTTACCAGCAAAAGCACCGTCTGAGGTGGATACTTACTTGAGAGCCTCTTGAACAATGGCCTAATCATGAATAACGCAAATTCCCTCTTCGCACTGCACATCGGCAACAAGGAAAAAAGCGTTTAGTCCCCTTTTTTTAATTCCTTATACGCCATTTCGGCCCGGGTGCCGGTAGAACAATGGATATAAATTATTTGGTCTGGATTCACATCTTTAATATAACAGAGAGGGTCTTTCTTGTCTTTACATAACACATTTAAGGGAACATGCTGGGACTGAGGGAATTTTCCCTTTGCTATTTCGTCGGGGCCGCGAACATCAAGGATGAGGGCCTTGCGGGGATCCTTCAATGCCGCTTCAAAATCGGCCCGGCTCACTTCGCCCTCACCAGGAATTCGTGTCCATTGCGGCTGTGTTTCCACGGGGCCTTTCTTCAGAATCCCACCAATGCGTATCCAACCCTCAAAATTGCCCTCTATGAGAGCGACTTGTTTGTAGCCATTTTCACGGAGTTCGTTCATTGCGGCAAGGCTTTCCGCATCGTTATCGCTATAGACAATGACCGGGGCCTTTATCGGAATCAGGTCGAATGTGTCTGCAAATGTGGCGGCAGGCATGCTGATCGATCGAGGAATCCGGGCCTTCTCATCTTTTTCGGTGCTTCGTAAATCGATAAGGACGAGATTGCCGCTGGAAATTTCGTCGTAGGAAGCATAAACGGGGTGGCCCGCCTTGATCCAGCCTCGAATCCCGGCTAAAAGAATTTTTACATTCTTATAACCCGCTCTGACTGCTTGGTCGGCGGATTTTGAACTCATGCTACAGGTGACACCGTCGCAATAAAAAACCAGGAGTTTGTTTTTGTCAGAGGGCAGTTTGGGCAAAAGTCTCAGCATGTCGCCAGAAGGAATGGAGATAGCCCCCCGGAGGTGAGATTCAGCGTAGTTGGCATCCTGACGGGAGTCAATGAGGATAAAATCCTCGCCTTTGTCCATACGATTTTTTAATTCTGGGAGCTCAATGTTTGTTACTCCTTTTGGGAGTGCAGCCAATTTTTGTTGAATATCAATTGCATAGGGCTTGCCATCAATCATTTCATAGGTAACGATGGCGTTACATCCTTTAGTGGTGTTTTCAAGGCCGCCAGTTATGTCATCAAAGGAAATCATAACCGTTTCCCCGCTATCTTGTTCGATGGAAACCTGCTGGGCCTTCTTGGATTTGCCAACGACTTTTCCCATATAGATCGTTTCGTTTCGTTCGGTCTTTGCTGCTGTTGCCATCTTTGTCCCTGGTGGCAATAGGATTGCGAAGAAAAATAATGTCAGGAAATATTTCTGTAAACTTTCTGTTTTCATGGGAATTTTATATTGGATTGATTGGCTGAGTAGGTGGTAATTTCCGAGTCCCTTAACATGTTTCTCTCCCGTTCTTTTCACCTTTTCATTTTCTCGCAAAGTATATCTTGAAAGTGATGAAGTTTATATTGTACACTAATCTCTTAAAAATAAATACTCTTCTACACAACGCCATTGGCATCATTGGCATCATTGGCATCATTGGCATTATTGGCATCGTTGAACCGTCAATGATGTGGTTCTGCCATACAATCATTTCTTCTTTGTTTCTATCCATCTGCTTATTTCTATGTTTGAAATACTGAAATCACTGCGCTGGCAGGATATTCTGGATATTCTGGTGGTCGCTTTTATCATTCACCAATTGATTCTGATTATTAAAGGCACTCGTTCGGTGCAGATGATCCTGGGTTTGGTAATCCTCAGCGCTCTCTATTTTATGTCCGTGGCCTTGGATATGGCGGCCTTGCAATGGTTGCTCAACACTTTCCTCGGTTCCCTGTTGTTGATTGTGGTTATTGTCTTTCAGAGCGATATCCGTCGGGCCTTGACCCAGGTAGGGAAGTCGCCTTTTCAGAAAAGTCGGGACATGGCCGAGAGGGAATTGGATGAAATTGTGCGGGCGGCTTTTTACTTGTCCAAGCGGCGCATCGGCGCTCTGATGGTATTGGAAGGAGAGTCCGGACTTCAGGATTTTGTCGAGTCTGGTACCTCCCTGGATGCGGTACTGAGTAAAGAGTTACTGATTTCTATCTTTATGCCGGTCTCTCCTTTGCATGATGGCGGGGTGATTATCCAGAAAGGACGGATTCAGACGGCTGGATGCATCCTTCCTCTGACCAAAAATCCACATATCAACAAACGATTTGGCACTCGGCATCGAGCGGCTATCGGTCTGTCGGAAGAAACCGATGCGGTGGTGGTAGTGGTTTCTGAAGAGACCCAGGAAGTATCCCTCGTGCGGCATGGAGCCTTAACGCTCATGAGTGATGATATGACCCTGACCAAGGGTTTGCACGCCATTTTTGTGGCTAAGGAAGCGCCGGCACAGATTTCCTGGAAACATTGGATAAGGAAATCATGAGCGTATTGAATACACTATTGCAACTCCCTGATATTAAGAGATTGATTAAGAGATTGCCAGCCCTGTGGCCCAAAGACTGGACCCTTCCGTTCATCTCGCTGGCCCTGGCCGTGGCCCTCTGGTACTTTGTCGGCGGTGATGACACGGTTGATAAAAATGTGATGGTTCCGGTCGAGGTTATCAATCTGCCACGGAATCTGGTTATTTCTAACCAGTTCAAGCGGGAAATCATGGTCACTATCAGCGGGCCGCGCAAGCAGGTACTGGGCATTGAGCCTGGGGACATTACCAAACAGGTGGATCTGGCCCAGGCCTTTGTTGGAACCAAGGTGATTAACAATGATAATCAATCAATTTCTGTGCCCCGAGGGGTGAAGGTGCAGCGAATTCAGCCGGATTCGATCATTTTTTCCCTCGATAAACTTATCCAAAAACAGCTTGCGGTCAAGCCCGTCACCAAAGGACAACCGGCGCCTCATTTTGTTGTGCAGAAGATTACTATGAAACCGGATTCTATTTCCGTGACTGGTCCGCAAGCGGCCCTGGCGGAGCTTGATTCCTTGCAGACACAGGTGATTGATGTCAGCGGTATGGGGCAATCAACACAGCTTCAAGTTCCCCTGGAGCTCAATACCGAACTTCTGAATCTCATTGGCGAGACCTCAGTGACGGCAGATCTGAGCATTGTTGAAGAAGCAGTAGAGAAGCGGGTCTCTGGTCTGTCGATTGATCTGGGGAGTTACAGTGGCAAACGGCAGCTCAGTCCGACGACGGTGACGGTGACGGCCCTGGTGCCGCGGAGTCTGGCCCGAGAACGAAAAGATTTATCCTCTTTGTTTCAGGCCACAGTTGTTGATGATAACGAGGCCGGACAGATGACGGTCAAGGTTGTTCCCCGGCATGGTCTTTCCGGTCCTATTCAGATAGTGAAGGTTGAACCTTTAGTGGTGACATTTACTGTCAGCAGTGAAGAGGCGACAGATCCCCCTTCACCATCGTCCCTGCAGGAAGATGCAACGGAGAAAAAATAGAAGGGCAGGAGAAACGATTTGTCCGGAACCGTCCGCAGGAGCTGGTTCCCACAATATGCTGGCAGATTGATTTGAACACCTGTAGGAGCGTGCCCCTGCGGACGATTCCCGGACTGACTACGAAGCTCAGAGCATCGGGTTGCACCCCAATCCGTTCTCTTTTGAGAAACTCTTAAAATAAAGGAAAAAAACAAATGAAAGAACTCTTTGGAACGGATGGTATTCGTGGAGTTGCCAATGTCTATCCCATGACCACGGAAATTGCCATGCAGGTTGGACGGGCCATCGCCTTTCAGGTCAAGAATCAGGTCAAGAGGCATCGGATCGTTATTGGTAAGGATACCCGTCTTTCTGGGTATATGATTGAAAACGCCCTGGCCGCAGGTATCTGCTCCATGGGAGTTGATGTCTTGTTGGTGGGGCCGCTGCCCACCCCTGGAATTGCTTTTATTACGACTTCCATGCGGGCTGATGCTGGCGTTGTCATCTCGGCTTCCCATAATCCTTTTCAGGACAACGGAATCAAGATTTTTTCCAGTGATGGTTTCAAACTCTCGGATACCCATGAGGCTGATATTGAAGAGCTGATTTTTTCCCAGAAAATGGCGGCGCTACGACCCATCGCCGATGAGTTGGGGCGGGCACGACGCATTGATGATGCCAAGGGCCGCTATATTGTATTTCTCAAAAACACCTTCCCTCAGAAATTTACCCTTGATGATTTTCATATTGTTCTTGATTGTGCCCATGGTGCGACCTATGGTGTGGCCCCTCTTGTTTTTGAGGAGTTGGGAGCGAAGGTGACGACCTTTGGGGCAAATCCTGATGGCAAGAATATCAACAAGGATTGTGGGGCCTTACATCCTGAGCACATGGCGGCGGTCGTACGACAGACCGGCGCAGATATTGGTCTTGCTCTTGATGGTGATGGTGATCGACTTATCGTTGCCGATGAAAAAGGGCAGATTGTTGATGGAGACAGGGTCATGGCAATCTGTGCGGCTGACATGATTAAACAGCGAAAGCTCAATAAAAAAACTTTGGTGGCAACGGTTATGTCCAACATGGGCCTGGAAGTAGCCATGCAGCGGATGGGCGGACGGATGGTTCGCACCAAGGTTGGAGATCGCTATGTGGTGGAGGAGATGCGGAAGAACAATTATTCCTTTGGAGGTGAACAGTCTGGTCATCTGGTCTTTCTTGATCATATTACCACTGGAGATGGCACTCTAGCGGCCCTGCAACTCCTTGCCATCATGAAAAAACAACACAAACCCCTGTCTGAATTGGCAATGGTTATGGAAAATTTTCCGCAGGTGCTGAAAAATGTCCGCACCTCCGCTCGCATCGATACCGATCATATTCCTGATTTTAAGGCCACTGTTCATGCGATGGAACAGAAACTGGGGGTGGATGGCCGGATTCTGGTGCGGGCATCCGGCACTGAATCGTTGATCCGGGTCATGGTAGAAGGCCAGGACCAGACGATGATCGCAACCATGGCCGATGAGTTGTGTGCCATGGTCAGCAAAGCGGATCTGGGTTGAGGATGGCGATTTGATGATATTTCCTTGGCTTGAGAATGGACATTAGATCTGTTTTCGAGTAGAGAGGAGGGCTGAGATTCAGTCCGGTATCGCCCGCAGGGGCGATACCGGACTGGCCACGAAGCTCAAAAAATGAGAAGACATCCCAGCCCGCCTTCTTTTGCTGGAGGGATTACAGATAAAAACAATGGAGGTTCAATATGGCAGGACAGAGCGCCTTTGATAAACAGCAGATTCCAGAAATTTCCCATAATAGCGGCGCTGGTTTGCTTGAGCATTTGAATCTGCCGCCGGTAGTTATCCGGTTCGTGAAAAAAAATCAGAAAAACTTGCAGATAGGGGCTGTTGTTGCAGGAGTGGTGATCATCGCTTTGACGATATACAGCTCCTATCGTGCCAACCGAATGGAGAAGGCATCGGCAGCGCTGGCCACTGCCATGCAGGCGGTAGAAGCCGATAAGTATAAGGCGTTAACGGCGGTGGCTGCTGATTTTTCAGGGACTCCCCCGGCACTGTGGGCGATTGTTGAGGTTGCGCACGGTTTGATGAAGACCGGAAACTATAAAGAGGCGGTTGTTCAGTATGAATCAGTGCGAAAAAAAATAAGTACCTCGGATCCCCTTTTTTCCTTGCTGTCGTTTGCCTTGGCTCAGGCCAATGAGGGGGCGGGCGCTCTGGATGCCGCCAAGGTCGATTACAAGATCCTGCAAAAGACAGAGGGGTATCAAGGCGAAGGGTTTAACGGGTTGGCCAGAATCCATGAGTCGCAGGGGAAACATACAGAGGCCCTTGCTCTTTATGAAGAATATCTGGCAACCTTTACAGGTCAAAATCAGAATGATCCTGAAAAGATCGCCGTTGAAGAAAAGATTGCGAGACTCAAAGGCCTGTAATTCTTGTAGGAGCCAGCCCCTGCTGGCGATGCAGGTTTGGAAAATTCCCCGTCCTTGATTCTCTCTCAAAACCGGTCCAAAGAAGTGTGAGAAATTGTGGCATTGAAAAAAAGCGGTTGTCATAGGCAGTTCGGTTATCGCCAGCAGGGGCTGGCTCCTACAGATAAAGGTAAAACAATGCAACTGGTTCACACCCCATCCGCAATGGCGACTCTTGCTCAGCAGTGGCGCGAACAGGGGAAAAAAATTGCCTTGGTGCCAACCATGGGCTGGTTTCATGAGGGCCATCTTGCCTTGATGCGTCGGGCCAGACAGGAGGCTGACCAGGTAGTGGTCTCTCTTTTTGTCAATCCCATGCAGTTTGGGCCTCATGAAGACCTGACAGCCTATCCACGAGATCTGCAACGGGACACGGAGCTCGCTGCCGGTGTTGGTGTGGATGTACTCTATGCCCCGTCCGTACAAGAAATGTATCCTGCTGGATTCCAAACCAGTGTGCGAGTGGCTCGATTGGGCAAGGGCTTATGCGGGGCCAGTCGCCCCGGCCATTTTGATGGGGTGTGCACGGTGGTCATGAAGCTGTTGCATCAGAGTTGCCCCCATCTGGCGATCTTTGGTGAAAAGGACTTTCAGCAATTGGCTGTGATTCGCCGTATGGCGCTGGATCTGAATCTGCCCGTAGAGATCATTGCCCATCCCACTGTCCGAGAGGACTCGGGTTTGGCACTGAGTTCACGCAATAAATATCTGCGGCCGGATGAAATGGAGCAGGCACGATGCCTGTATCGAGCCATTGTTTTTGCCCGGGAAAAGGCGCGAGCCGCGACATGTGCGCTGCCCGCGAAGGATTTATGCCGTGAAATTCAAGAGAATATTGAACAATACGAAGGCTGTAAGGTTGATTTCGTTGCCATTGTTGAGAACGATACTCTGGAAAACTGTGAAGCAGTCAATGAAAACAGTAGATTGATCATGGCGGTTACAATTAACAATAAAGTTCGCTTAATCGATAACGCCTCATTATTGAGTGCTGAATTATTGTGAAGAGCGAAATGAAAATGGTCTCGTAAAAACGACCAAAAAGCCTGTCATTTCGAGCGACAGCGAGAAATCTTGTTTATCAACCACTGGATACTCTTAAGATTTCGCCGATAAATATTTCTCGTCGAAATGACATTATGATAATCCGGTCGTTTCGGAG
>DYDK01000082.1 GCA_020717935.1 Desulfocapsa sp. | reverse complement strand
CGCATGCCTCGATTTTGAACGAAAATCTTCATTTTGCAAGAGGCTCTGATTACTTGCAACATTCCCCCTCACTCCTCATCAAATACGACCTTATTCCATTTCTATTTCAAATATACACTTATTGCATAGATGCTCATGCTATTTCACCTTATTGCTATTGGTGTATAACCAATAGCTCTTTTTATACTATTATAGTTTTGATTTAGAAATGGAATTACAACATCGTTTCATCAATAAAAAATCCAAACGAGTCCCTCTCTGTTAATCCGGCATGATAGATGCATGATCACTTGCAATCCGACAAAAAAACTGTTTTTACTACACTTTTGTAGTATTTTTTTCTTAAAAACAACAGCTTGTGCAACGATTATGTGGCAAAAAGTGTTGTTTACGATTACGCGAGGGGAATCGTGCATGATTATCACCATGTCCAGAAACGAAATAAAACAGCTCCAGCAATATGAGCGCCGGAACAAGCTCCTGGCTGCCATCAGTGAACTGAGTGTCAGGGCCGATACCCACAATAATCTGAATACTCTTTTGCAGGAGTGCTGTCGCATTCTCCTGGAGAAAGAAGAGTTTTGTCTGGTATGGGCTGGCCGCCGTGATTCCGACGGAACAGGCATCACACCCTTGGCAGCGCTGACCTCAAACCGGTTGACGGATGGAGATTGTCTCACCCTTGTCGAGCATGTTCTGACTGATATGAATGAGACCAATCCAGCGGCCTGTGCCCTTCTGTCAGGCAATCGCGTTATTACTCAAGATATCCAGACCAGCCCGCATTCGGCGGCTCTTCAGGAAATGGTGGCAAAAACCGGTGTGCGCTCCTGTTCGGCCTGGCCTTTGCTCCACCAGGGGCATGAATATGGCGTCATCAATATCCATTCCGACCAAGCCAATGCCTTTACCGAATCCGAGACTGATTTTCTCTCCCTGGTTATTGCCGATATCTCCCTGGCCCTCTACTCCTTAGAGATGCGCAACCGATTGGAGATTGAACGGAATTTTAATCGAGAGATTATTGACACGATTCAGGCCTTAATGATCTCCATTTCGCCCTGCGGCCAGATACTTTCATTTAACACCAAGGCCGAAGAGGTCACCGGGTATGCACAAAAAGAGGTCTATAGAAAATACTGGGTTGATGTTCTCATGGACCCGGAAAATCGTTCGCACAGCCAGAACCTTGTTTCTGAGATTCTCAAGGGTAGCAGTGACAATATGAACTTTCAGGCCCCGCTGCTCACCAAGGGACAACAATCGCGAACCATCAAATGGCATGCCTCCATCCGTCCTGAAGTACAGGAAAATAAGGTCGGGCTGGTGCTGTTTGGCATTGACATCAGTGAACAATTGAAAGTCGATCGGGCCCTTAACCGAGCCATTTCCAAATGGGAGAATCTCTTTGCCTCTATTCAAGATCCAGCCCTGATTATCTCCAGCGACAACATTATCCTCGATGCCAATCCAGCAACCTTTGCGGCTGCTCGCAAGACCAGGAATGAGGTTATCGACAAAAAGGTCTGCGACATCCTCCATGGTGGGCGGGCAGCGGGAGCGATCTGCCCTTTGGAGGCCCAGATCAGTACCAGAAAAAGTATCATCAACGAGGCCGAATTGCGGGGACTGCACGGCAATTATCTTATCACCCTCAGTCCACTGGCTCCAACTCAGGGACATCGCGAGGCCACCCTCCTCATTGCCCGCGATCTCACTGAGCAGGAGATGATAAAGGCCGAGGCCATGCACACGGCTCAACTGGCCTCGGTGGGTGAGTTGGCCGCCGGTGTCGCCCATGAAATCAATAATCCCATCAATGGCATCATCAACTACGCTCAGATTATACTCGATGATCCTGCCGACCCTGAAAATCAAGAAAACCTGCGCCGTGTCATCAAGGAAGGAAAACGGATAGCCTGCATCGTCAGTAATCTCCTTGACTTTGCCCGACGGCACGAAGAGTCCCAGACCTCAGTTCCCATCCACGACATTCTCAACAGCTGCATTGATCTGATTCGTCACCAATTGAAAAAAGACGGTATTCTTCTGGAGCTGGTCGTAGCAGCCACTCTGCCGCCAATATTGTGCAATGCTCAACAGATCCAGCAGGTAATCCTCAATATCATGAGCAATGCCCGTTATGCCCTGAATAAACGCTATCCCTATGCCAATCCTGACAAACGCATTCTCATTTATGGAGAGCAAATTGCTCAGAGCCATAAAAAGTATATCCGCCTGACGATCACCGATCAAGGAACCGGCATCGAGCATGATATTATGGATCGGCTCTTTGATCCGTTTTTTTCCACCAAACCCAGTGGCGAGGGCACCGGCCTGGGACTCAGCATCAGTCATGGCCTGGTTATGGAAAACAATGGCTTTCTCAGATGCAGCAGTGAGCTGGGCCATTCCACTTCCCTCATTATTGATCTGCCGGCTGTTGAGACACCTGGAGGGTTCCATGAAGATTAAAATGAGCACCAAAACCCGCATTTTCTCATTCATCACCGCTCTTTTTTCGGTGGGCATTCTTCTTCTGTATTATCTTGGCAGATTAGAGGCGGATAGAACCGCAAGCCACCTGCTTCCTTATGCCCTCTGGTCTGACATCATTGTTGCCGGTCTCTTTTTTGCCACATTGGCCTTGATTCATAGTGGATACAAACAGTACAACCTGCTTCTTGAGAAAAAAAACAGCCAACTCGAAGACAGTACCCGTTCACTGCTGGAAACTCAAACCAGCCTCGAAGAGACCGTGGAGCGAAGAACCTTTGAACTGGCAGTGGTCAATGGCTCCCTGCATCGGGAGATTGCCGAACGCATCCAGGCCGAGACCGAGAGTATAAAACTGCAAAAGCAGCTTGAGATCATCCTTGATTCCGCCGCCGAAGGAATTTTTGGCATTGATACCCATGGCAATGTGACATTTATCAATAAGACCGCCTCTCGCCTCCTGGGCTGGCGACGGCGTGATCTTATCGGCAATTCGCACCATGATATTGTCCATCATTCCCATAATAACGGCAGCCCCTACCCCATTTCTCAATGCCCCATTCACCAGACCTATAAAGAGGGCTCCATTCACACTTGCGCCGATGAGACCTTCTGGACAAAAGCGGGGCAGAGCTTCCCTGTGGAATTCACCAGCACGCCTCTCATGGAGAACGACACCCTGAGCGGGGCGGTCGTCGTGTTCCGTGATGTTTCAGAAAGCAATAAACTCAAAAAGCAACTGGAGATGATCGTCAATTCTGCTGGCGAAGGAATCTTTGGCCTCGATGCGCAGGGCAATGTCTCCTTTATGAATACAGCCGCCTCGATCATGCTGGGCTGGGAGATAGAAGACCTGATCGGCAAATCGCACCACGCCCTGGTGCATCACAGCCATTCAGATGGTTCGCCATACCCTGAAGAAAAATGCCTTGTTTACAAGGCCTATAAAGACGGAATCGTCCACTACAAATCCGGTGATATTTTTTGGACCAAGACGGGAGAATCCTTTCCGGTCGAATACACCAGTACTCCCATCCGCGAGAACAAGCAACTCGTGGGAGCGGTGGTGGTGTTCCGAGATATGAATACCTTTGCGTAAGCCGTCGTTCAAAAATAACCCGTTCGTTTTAGGTTCATGACCGAAATCCCCCAAGGGCACTTCCTGCGGGGCGCCTACGGGGCGTAATAGGCCGTAAAGAAATGGATAAAACGAATGTGTTATTTCTTAACGGCCCCTAACACGATCATTCAATCAAATCGATAAAGGGGAACCCCATGACCGATCCTGTAGAACGAGAAACCGCTATTCTGGTGGTTGATGATGAAGAAAGCCTGCGCCACACCTTTCAGATTTTCCTGAAACGGCAGGGGTATTCGCCCGTTATCATGGCCGCGAGTTTTGAGGAAGCGGTCACGGCCCTCACCAGTCGCTCCTTTGACCTTATCATCAGCGACATTGTTCTGGAGGGGGCCTCCGGAATTGATATTCTCAAGCGCACCCGCGAGTTGGGTCTGGAATGTCCGGTAATCATGGTCACCGGCTACCCCAATGTGGAAACCGCCGCCGAGGCCGTGCGCCTTGGGGCTTTTGATTATATCCCCAAGCCGGTCGAGAAAGAGACCCTGCTACGAACTGCCCGTTTGGCTCTGCAACAGTATCAACTCAAGACCGAAAAAAAAAGGGTCGAATGGGAGCGTGAGCAATATCGCAGCTCACTGGAAACCATCTTTCGCAGTGTCACCGACTCTATTCTTACCGCCGACCGTGATCTCACCATCCTCAAAATGAATCCGGCGGCCAAGATTCTTTTTCGGAAACTGTGGCCCCAGATCATAGAAGGGGCAAGCCTGGTAACGGCCTGCAACAATACGGAACTCTGCTGCTTAAAAGACGATGCCGAAAAAGTCCTGCGAACCGGCATTGACATCACCGAGCATCGCCTGGAATGTTCCTGTTCTGATCTGCAACAGAAAGTGCTTTCCGTTTGCATTTCCCCCCTGGAAGATGGACGGGGTGGTTTTCAGGGTATTGTCC
Organism: Desulfocapsa sp.; assembly: GCA_020717935.1. Classification (GTDB taxonomy): domain Bacteria; phylum Desulfobacterota; class Desulfobulbia; order Desulfobulbales; family Desulfocapsaceae; genus UBA2270. Next base: position 2,978 of record DYDK01000082.1, on the reverse strand, counting down.
TCGTCATTCGTGATATGACCAGTAAAATTCCCCCGCAGGCAGGCCGACGCCAGTCATTTCACCGGATCATCGGGGCCAGTGATGCCATGCAGACGGTCTATGCCATGATTGAAAATGTGGGCCGGGTTGATACCACCGTCTTAGTGACCGGCGAATCCGGCACCGGCAAAGAGCTGGTAACCGAGGCCCTGCATCTGGAAAGCCATCGTAAGAACCGCCCCTTGGTCAAGGTTGACTGCACCGCCATCCCTGAAAATCTGCTGGAAAGTGAGCTCTTCGGCCACAAAAAAGGCTCCTTTACCGGAGCTGATCAAGACCGAATGGGCCGCATTCTCCAGGCCGATGGCGGCACCCTCTTTCTTGATGAAATCGGAGACATCTCGCCGATGATGCAGTTGCGCCTGCTCCGCTTCCTCCAGGAAAAGACCTTCTATCCAGTGGGCCGGGACACCCCGATTCAGGTGGATGTGCGGGTTATTGGGGCCACCAATGTTGACCTGAAAAAGAAGGTGCAGTCCGGTGGTTTTCGCGAAGATCTCTATTTTCGCCTGCGAGTTATTGATATTATCCTGCCCCCGCTACGGGAACGAGACGATGATGTAATTCTTCTGGCCGCCCATTTTATGCAGAAATTTTCCGGCAAGATTGGCAAAACCGTGAGCGGCATCTCCGATCAGGCGACCCAGCTTCTCTCGGCCTATCGCTGGCCTGGCAATATCAGAGAGTTGGAGCATGTCATTGAACGGGCCTGCGTCCTCTGTAAGGGGGCAACCATCTCCACCGAACACCTGCCCTTGGAGGTCACAGCCTTCCAAGCGGAACCGCTCTCTTTTTCTCTGGGACAGGAAGCTTTGCCCATACAACTGCGAACTGAATCGATCCTTGCCCCTCCAACAGGAACTGTTACTAACGACAACAGCCCGGCTGTCAACCGAATCCTTGCCGCCTTGAGCAAGGCTGGCGGGAATAAAGCCAAGGCTGCCCGTCTGCTGGGGATGGATCGCTCCACCCTCTATCGCAAGGTTCGGGAATTCCAGATTGATCTGGATAGACTGGAATTTTGAAAGGTGGAGCTTGAATCCCGCATCTCTTCCATGATTTCTATGGACCCGAGTCTTTATGAAGAGGTGCGGAACTCATTCCATTTCTAACTCAAGATGTTCAAGTCGTTATTGCTCGACTCCTTAGAAACGGAATAACTGATGTACCGAATTTGTGCCCAGATTTTGGTTGCTTGCAAGCCAGCCTCCGACACTGTCGTCGAGGTCTGGCTTTTTTTGTTTCTCAGCAAGAAGCCGAATTTCTCAATTCTGGCTGGCCATTTATCGACTATCGTCGCCCTTTTTTGATACCACATACCTGTTGCTACACAAGTGGAGTAAAACTCCACTTGTGTAGCACGCCTTTATCCTGCCTTCATTGCCTGCTCTCTCTTTTCCCGCTCAAAAAACAACCATTTACAGTATATTTATTTCATATTTACAAATAGTTACATATCAACAAATGAACCGCATTCATAATATGGCACCATATATGCAATAAGTTAAAACAAAGTGGATAAGTCCTTGGCGAACACGCCTTGAGGAAATGAACCCTGTTCAGGATCTGGTGAAAAGATGCTCGTATCACACGGCACTGTCAATGAACAGCAGATACACACCTGGCTCAGCGATGAAGAAAGCTGCCTGGTTTATCTTTTTCATAAACGCTGGCCCCAAGGATTTCAGTGCCCTTACTGCCACTGGCAACATCCGCAAACCGTTCCCACTCGCTCTCTGACCTGTTCTCACTGCGGCCATCCCTCCTCCATTACCACCAACACCATTATGCACGGCAGTAAAAAGCCTCTGTCTCAATGGTTGCTGGCCATCTGGTGGCTGTGCGCCAGTGAGGCTGAAACCAGCGCCAAGAACCTGCAACGACTGCTGCATCTCTCCAGTTACCAGACAGCCTGGACCTGGTTGCAAAAATTACGCATGGCCATGGGTACTGCCGACAGCACACCTTGTCAGGGTTTTGTGGAGATTGCCTGCGTCCCGGTTTTACCAACGGGTGAGAAACCGCAACAGGCCCTGGTGCTTGCCGCAGCCGAAACCGTTCTGCCGGCAGGGATCATCGGCAGGATCAGAATGGCCGTGATTGAGCGATGCGAGCCCGAAGTCATTGCCGCATTTCTGCATGGGGCCGTCCGTTCCGGCAGCTCGGTGTTTGCCCCGGGTTTACCAGCATATAAAGAAATGGATATGGCCGGATCTCGTTTTCTCATTGACTCTCCTGCCGACAGTCCCCATCGGGCCGAACAGTTGATTCAAAGTGTAGAGATATGGCTCAATAAGGTTCATCGTGGCGGAGTGTCATTAAAACACCTGCAACCCTATCTCGATGAATTCTGTTTTCGCAATAACAGCGCCATGCTGCCCAGCCAGGAAGCCATCTTCAACCTCCTGCTCCAGGGCGTGCTGGCGAATAAACCCAAGCCATATCGAGAACTGGTATCCACCCCCATCGAGAGGAGGGTTATATGAAATCTATCCATGCAGGATTACTCCTTTTCTTGCTCACCGCCCTGGGCATTGTGGGCTATAATGTCTGGCTGCGGGAAACGACCCCGCCCGCCATAAGCTACAGCGCATTTCTGACTGATTTAGAGCAGGGAAAGGTGAAAAAAATCCATCTTCAGGGTGGAGAAGTGATCGGGGAAAACAAAAACGGACGAGAGTTCAGCTCGTTTTCTCCTGATGTCCCCGGGCTTATGCCAAAACTCACAGCCCAAGGCGTTGACATCAGTGCTGGTCCGACCGAGCAGGGACTGGGTGGTTTTTTCCAGTCCATGATTCCGATGCTCCTCATCCTGGGCGGTTGGTTGATCTTTCAGAAAAACCAGGGCGGAAAAAGTTCCAACTCCGGCTTTGCTAAAGGAAAAAGCAGTTACTTGCTCCCCATCGGAATGAGCAAAATCACCTTTGCCGATGTGGCTG
>DYDK01000081.1 GCA_020717935.1 Desulfocapsa sp. | reverse complement strand
TAACCCAAATCTGGTCGCAATTCAGGTACATTGGTAATTTCCGAGTCCCTTATCGCATAGATGCCCATGCCATTTACCCTTATTACTATTGGTGTATCACCAATGGCCCTTTCTGTGAGAGTATAGTTTTGATTTAAAAATGGAATAATTCCTTTCTTTCTTATTTCACACTTTTTCCTCCAAAAAATCCCTTTTCAATGGCGTGATACGCAGAAAATTCTTGCCTACTGAAGGACATCTTTCTTGGAGAAACCCTCACCTGCTGGCAAGTCCTCTCGCTATTTCGGCTCATTTTCACTCGGTTACAATCGTCAACTTGGCGTAATCAAGATGCAGGGTCTTGACTCCGTGCCGCTCGAAATGAACAATCACGGAACGGCCACTGGGGGCGGCAGTCACCACACCGTCGCCAAAAAAGGCGTGGCTCACATGTGTGCCTTTGACTATATCGCCCACAGCAATCGTGTTGCGGCTTTTGCGGAAAGGGGCGCCAAAATCCTCCCCCGTCCCTCTATGTGACGAGAAAGAGAATGAAGAGGATGACCGTACCTGCTCTTTCTTCTCAATGCGTTCAAACAGGCCTGCTTTGAGTTCCGCGAGAAAAGGAGAGACTCCCACGCGCCGAAACTGGCGGTCTGGGGTCATTAACTCTTTGGGATAACTCAGATACAGCATCTTTTTGGCACGGGTGGCGGCCACATAGAGTAAGCGGCGTTCTTCTTCCCAGCCCTCGCCCTGTTCGGCCTTGGCATGGGGGAAACGCCCCTCGGCCAGGCCAATGACAAAAACCGCTTCCCATTCCAGCCCCTTGGCCGAATGAATGGTGGAAAGCACCAGTCGCTCGCTGTCCTCGGCCCGTCGTACATGGGGCGCCTCGGGCGGATCAAGACAGGTGTCATCAACAAAGCTTTGCACATCCCCGTATTCACTGATGATTCCCTGCAACTGTTCCAAATCCTTCTGCCGCTTGGGATAGTCGTCATGGTACAATCGCTCAAACAGGGGCTGATAATAGCTCATAATCAGCTTCTGCATCGCTATCGGCAGAGATTCCTTTTGCAGATCGTCAAAGAGAAGAGCCAGTTGTCGCAACCCCGTCTCCCAGGACTTCCCACCCGCCGGATAACGAGCCAGCACCGCAAAGGGCTCTGGCGATTGGCCAATGGCGCTGGCAATCTTCTGAGCGGTCTTGGGGCCGACCTTATCCAGATGGAGCAAGACCCGATTCCAGGACAGATTGTCCCGAGGATTGACCAACAGTCGAAAAAACGACAGGGCATCCTTCATGTGTGCCGATTCGGTGAGTTTCAAACCGCCGCGTTTTTCAAATTCGACTCCGCCGCCAGCCAGCTCAATCTCCAGTTTATAGGAATGAAACCCCGAGCGAAACAGGACGGCAATTTCCTGAAACTTGACCCCGCCCGCCACCAGTTCCTTGATCTTTTCGGCCACGAACCGAGCCTCTTCCCGCTCATCAGCCGCCGCAAAGAGCAGGGGCGTGGTTGTGCCTTCCAGGCGCGTAAAGAGGGTCTTGGTATATTTGTCAGCGGCGTGGCAGATAATATCGTTGGTTAGCGATAAAATGGGCTGGGTGGAGCGATAATTTTCTTCAAGCTTGATGATCGTGGTGCCCGGAAACAGCTTAGGGAAACGCATGATGTTGTAAAAATCCGCCCCGCGAAAGGAATAAATCGACTGGGAATCATCACCCACCACCATCACATTGTCATGGCCGTGGGCCAGCAGACGGACTATCTCGGCCTGCACCAGATTGGTATCCTGATACTCATCCACCATAATGTGACTAAAGCTGGAGGCCATGGACTGTCTGGCCTCGGGAACTTCGGCCAGCAGCCGCTTCCAGTTGACCAGCAGGTCGTCGTAGTCCATCAGGCCGTGCGTGAATTTGAACTCCTGATAATGGAGCTGCAGTTTCAGCAGATCATCAACATGCTCACTCAAATGAACGAACTGGCGAGAAATGAGATCGGCCAGCGGGATGGATTTATTGACTGCGCCGCTGATCATATTGATGATAATCCGCCGCGACGGAAACTGGAGATCCCGTCCAGTCAGGCCCAGGGAAGATTTGAGCAAGTTGATGATCCCCTCAGCATCGGAGCGGTCGATGATGGTAAAATTGGAGCCAAAACCAAGATTTGAGCCATATCGCCTGAGGAGCAGATTGGCAGTGCCGTGAAAGGTGCCGCCCATCACAAGGTTGCAGGAATCATTGAGCAGACGGCCTGCCCGCCACAGCATCTCCTGGGCGGATTTACGGGTAAAGGTGAGCAGGAGAATGTTCTCCGGCGCCACCCCTTTTTCAAGGAGATGTGCCACTCGATAGACGAGCGTCCGGGTCTTGCCGCTGCCCGCTCCGGCAATCACCAGCACTGGCCCTTCAGTGCGAGTCACGGCTTCATATTGTGGCGGATTCAGGTCTTCCAGACTAATGGCTGAAGACTCGCAATATTCGCTATTGTGTGAAGTGAGGGGTTGCATAGCGTCAGACTTTACCATAATGGCACCCGCCCCGCAATGGCGGTTGACAAGGCCTGCTCGTTGTTTATAGTAGAGGCCATTTTAAGTGAGAGGCAACCGTCGTCTGACGCGTCTGTCGTGATACCTTCCTGCCACTTATCTATCGCGAGAAGATTCATTCCCTTTGTAGTATTTTAACAATCTGTTATCATTACGGAAAGAAAAATGGATGCCAAAAAAATTGATGCCCTGTTTACCCCTGAAATCCTGCAGCAACTCTTCCCCAAAGAACGAGCCAATGATTTTTTTGACGCCCTCTTTGGCGATGCCAGCGAAGGGGCCTATGATATTGAACTGGCCTACAATGGCACCGATGGCAAACGCATCGTCCTTGACCTGTGTTTGCACGAACGCCCGGGCCGCTGTCTGGTATGCAGCCTGACCCACGGTTTGCCCCAGGTTTTCTCGCGACATCCGGTCATCAATGTGAGCGGTATCGTTGAATCCGTGGACGGCCTGCTGGCGGGCCAGGCCCGTTGTGGAAAATGGTCGTTGGGGGGCACCGAGCAACGACAAAAATCAATGCATGTCATCCCTTTGACCATCCACCTTGAAGGATAAACCGTAGCGCTCACGCGATTACTATTGGGTGATGTCATGGCGCCACATTTAAGATATGGATATTGAACAAAAAATTGGTCAACTTTTTCTCCTTGGGTTTCAGGGAGAAAGGATCAGCCCGACTCATCCGGTAGTGGCCGATATCAGGCAGCGGAATCTGGGCGGAGTTATCCTCTTTGATCGCTCCCTGACCAGAAAAGAGGAGTTGAACAATATCCGCTCCGCCGGACAGGTCAAGGCCCTCACCAGCTCCTTGCAGAAATTCGCCCACACCCCTTTGCTGATCGCGATTGATCAGGAAGGTGGAAAAGTCCGCAGACTCAAGTCCGAATCGGGATTTCCAGCAACAACCAGCGCCGCTGAACTCGGTCAGAAAGATGATATCACCTTGACCGCCATCCACGCCTTGACCACTGCCGACACCTTGCAGGCCTTAGGGATCAATTTCAATCTGGCACCGGTGGTGGATGTTGATTCCTTTTCTGATAATCCGGTTATCGGCAGACTGGGGCGCAGTTTTTCGCCCCTTGCTGATATCGTCAGCATCCATGCAAGTGTCTGGATCAGGGCCCACCGCAGCCGGTGCGTGCTCAGTTGTCTCAAACACTTTCCAGGTCATGGCAGCTCACACGCCGATTCCCATCTGGGATTTACCGATATCAGCAGCACCTGGACAACGAACGAACTTGCCCCTTATAAAACGATCATTGCCGCCGGGCTGGCCGATGCCATCATGACCGGTCATCTTTTCCATAAAGGCTTGGATCCCTGCCATCCAGCCACCCTTTCACCTTCTATTATCAGCCATCTCCTCCGACAAGAGCTGGGTTTCTCAGGTGTGATTATCTCGGATGACATGCAGATGCGGGCTATAACTGATCAGCACGGCATAGAAGAGGCCGCCTGTCTGGCTCTTGCCGCTGGTGTTGACCTGCTGGTCATCGGCAACAATCTTGTGTATGACCCGCTGGTACTGACTCGGATTATCCCCGCCATTATACAGGCAATACGGACAGGAAAGCTCACGGAAGAACGGATTCACGAGTCATGGATGCGGGTGCAGATATTCAAAAAGAAGATGGGAGGAGAGCAGACACTAGAATATGAAGAACACTGAGAAGCAACAAAAAACCGTATCCCGCTTGATACCGGCCTTACGGGAAGGGATTTGCGTGGTGCAGATGGTGGTATTCAAGGAACTGCGAACCCTGCTGGCCAGAAAATATCCGCACTCTCAAGAAACAAAGGTGGCCATGCTGGCCGGTGCCATTACCAATGAACTCTTTGGTTCTATAAACGAAGAACCCCTTTTTCAGGAGTTTTGCCAGCACCACCGTGCTGATATTGAACAGGCACTCCTTGGTATAGCCCAAGAGCTTCCGGAGTTGGCGGTTCCCCTCACTGATGCCTTACGGATGCAGGTTCTATGTGATCATCAGGAAAATAAAGAAAGCGGCAGACTTCTGAGCCAGGCTGCAGCCATTGGCCTGTTGATTGAAAGACGCGAGCTACCACTTCCCTCTAGCTTCATGACCATGACCAGAACCCTAGGCGATAGCCATCGTCTCATTATTGTCCCAACTGAGATCACTCCTGAGGATGAATCGGGATGTATTCAATAGAAGTGAGTGTGCTCTGAGAATTCTATGGCTGTGGAATTTTCTGAATGCCAGGGGGATATCGTCTGTAAAAAAAACAGTGTCGCAAAAAAGCGAGCAGATCAATCCCTGCCGCTACTATTATGTCCAGTTCTTGCCATTACCGAGCCAAGCTTCCGTTAGGAATCGAGCAATAATAACTTGGACAAAATTGCGATCCGTTTTCCAGGTACGGAATTTCTGCATCACTAAACGAAATAATTCTTTTAAGGGGGTAGTCGGTTAGTGCCACCTGTCTTTTTAGTTCCAGTTATATCCGTTGGTTACATCCAATTCTGTGACAGAGTCAGTATTAACCCATATTTAACACTTGTAGTGCCATGATGAATTTTATTGTACAATATCAATGCGTTGCGGTATAGACTGTTAAGTCTGGGCTAAAGTGCGCTCTATCGTCTTGGCAGACATGCCATTTTTGGCGGTAATCACATGTCAAGCCGCTTCAAACCGTGTCGTAAGTGGCGTTCGCGTCTTATCGAAGATCGTACCTGCACTGACTGTTGTCAAACGACGACAAAGTGGACAAGCTAAACGGCCACGACTGGCTGGCCATGGGGTTACATTTGTTTTGCAAGCGGGGCAAACAAATCCTTGTAGCCAATGTAATTTTGATATGAATGCCAAATAGGCAGCGTTATCTGGAAACATTTCAACAAAACCGCGATATGTGTTAGGATAGTCTCGAGCTACTAAGTGTTTGTGCATAAATGCCTATAACTTTTCCGCTAATTTTTATTGGCTATTAAATTGATTTCACATGTTTTTACCAGTGAAATAAGTTGTAGACATTTATGAGGATATACTTATTAAGGGTATGATTTCCAAGGTTCTTCCATTCGTCCAAAACTTGCCAAGGTACTCTACCCCAGGTGGCACTAACCGACTACCCCCTTTTCATAAAAAGATATGAGGTGATTGCTCAATGGTTTTCCCTGATGATTACATTAATAAAATAGTTTGCGGCGACAGCTTAACAGTAATGAGGCAAATGCCTGATGAGTGCCTTGACTTGGTAGTCACCTCGCCGCCTTATAACCTGAAAAACTCAACTGGAAACGGAATGAAGGATGGAAGAGGCGGAAAGTGGGCAGGAGCCGCTTTAGTAAACGGCTACAGCCATTATGACGACAATATGCCACATGATGAATACGCCATCTGGCAAAGAAACTGTCTTAATGAAATGCTTCGATTGATAAAAAATGACGGAGCTATCTTTTATAATCACAAGTGGCGTGTGCAAGCTGGCTTACTCCAAGACAGACAAGACATTGTAAGTGGCCTCCCTGTTCGTCAAATTATCATTTGGCGAAGAAAAGGCGGTCTAAACTTCAATCCAGGATATTTCCTGCCAACATACGAAGTGATTTATATGATTGTAAAACCAGACTTCAAATTAACGCCAAAGGCAAACGCCTGCGGCGATGTATGGGAATTTACGCAAGAAATGAAAAACGAACATCCCGCGCCATTTCCAGTTGCATTGATTGAACGCATAATCTCTTCAACGAATGCAAAATTGATACTTGACCCATTCTCAGGTAGTGGAACAACCGCCGTTGTATCTATGGGGTTGAAGAGAAATTATATTGGTATTGAACTTTCACCAGACTACTGCAAACTGTCGGAAGAACGACTATCCAGAAATGCAATCAGAAGTGAAGTAACCGGACCAAGACCACAATCCCTATTTATGGTGGCCAAGTGAAACTTTACACAAAAGAGTCCTTGATCCAAGAGTTGAAAATCATTTCAGAAAAAGGGTGGCTACCTAACGCCAGAGTAGGGAATCATGGGGGCATCGGAAACACACTTGAAGACTTATTAGGCATAGAAGAGAACAATTTACCGATACCCAATGCGGCAGAATGGGAACTTAAATCGCAGCGCATAAACACAACATCACTCACCACATTATTCCATATTGAACCGTCACCCAGAGCCATCAAATTTGTGCCGCAAATTTTCCTACCCAAATACGGCTGGCAACATCAAGAAGCTGGTGGAAAATACCCTGAAACAGAAATGAGTTTCAGACAAACAATTCATGGTTTAACACCAAGTGACAGAGGCTTTATGGTCCAAATTGATCGAATCGGCAAAAAGGTATTGATTTCTTTTGACCATACAAAAGTAGCCGAAAAACATGCTGAATGGCTAAATGCGGTCAGGCGTCGTGCTGGTCTAAACGAGCTTGAACCTCAGCCATACTGGGGATTCGATGATCTCGCAAGCAAGGCGGGGACCAAACTACTAAACTGTTTTTACATACAAGCAGATGTAAAAAAAGAAAATGGCGCAGAATTTTACCAGTATAAAAAACTGATGATGTTGCAAAAAATCAGCTTTGAAGGCTTATTAGACCAAATTGAAAACGGAAACATCCTTGTGGATTTTGACGCAAGAACAGGACACAACCACGGCAGTAAATTCCGTATGAGGCAAAACTGCTTGCCATATCTATACGAAAAATCAACAGTCATTTTCGGATAGCATAACCTTACATTCCTTGTTGAGTTTATCCCGTTGCCAAAGAACGAAAAAATAAAAAGCGAGACCCAACCCGAGTTTAACAACCCAGAAAAAACACTTAACCACAGACCTCGTAAACAACATGCCAAAAGCGTCATTTTTTTTGGACATTTGTTATTGGCTCTTCGCCGACCTCAACGACTAGCCATTTTCCGGCTGGAGTGCGTGCTCCGAGATTTGTCAATTTGCGACAAAGCAGCTCTTGTGCACATCTGCGCCTTGGTTGTTGCAGCGGTTCAAGTCGTACCGTAACTTCAGTCTTGGTAGACTTGATCCAGCCATGGCAATTTGTGATTGCATAAAACAGATCCACC
>DYDK01000248.1 GCA_020717935.1 Desulfocapsa sp. | reverse complement strand
ACAGAGGGTTCCAAGGCTATTGCTTATCCATGATTGACGAGGTCTGGATTTTGATCTTTTGCTTCAAACCTCGGAGTAATTTGGCCTTTTCTTCCCGGGCCGGGATTTTGTCGACCACCTCACCGTACACCGCTTCAGTTATCAAAATTTGACCGGCCATCGTCTCCGTGGCTAATCGTTGGGCGATATTCACATCAGCACCCAATACCGTATAATCAAGACGCCGCCCCGACCCCACATTCCCTTGATAGATCTCTCCGCAACTGACACCAATTCCTAATCCTATTTCGTTAAACAGGTCAGAACGCAAGACCCATCGACCGCGCAGCGCCTCAAACTTTTTCTGAATATCCATGGCCGCCGAGACTGCCGAGAGATTTGCTTGACTTTGGACTACGGGGGCGCCAAAAATAGCGAGGGCCGCATCACCGATAAATTTGTCAAGAATTCCCTGCCAGGAAACCACTACATCAGCCACCATATCAAAAAACTCGGTCAGAAAGGCCTGTAATTCAGTAACCGATATATGTTGAACCAAGGATGTGAAATTCCGAATATCCGCAAACAATACCGTCAACGAGGTCACTCCTCCTCTCACCCGTGGCGTAACCTCCTGCCGGTTAAGCAAGATCGATGCCACCTCGGGGGCCATGTAATGTTCGATCAGGTTACGCATTTGCATCACCTGTTTCTTGAGTCGCTTATTTTCCTCTTGCACAACCGCCTCTGCCAGAGCCCCCTGCACCGCACGAATCAAGCTGAGAGCCTGGATCGGCTTGACCAGCACCCTGCTAAATCCTTTGTCCAATGCCTCAATGGCCATTTCCACTGTCAAGTCACCACTGACCAATATCCCTTTGAGAAAGGGGCAACTCTGCTGAAGCCCCTCAAAGGTCTCCAGTCCATTCGTGCCAGGCAGCATGGCATCAATAATGGCCAGATCAAAAGAAGTCCCCATAGCAAGCTCCATAGCCTGTTCCCCACTATGGGCACAGACAACCTGGTAACCAACATGGGCGAGGGTCATTCTGCTTACATCCGCCACCATAACTTCATCGTCAACGACCAGTATTTTTCGTGACTGCATGTAACTCTTCCTTTCCTGACCTCAAAATTTCATTACAAAAAAAACATCCCTTTCAACCACCCCTCAATTCCAAGGCGACTAATGGGGAGTACCACCATCGATTGCTCGTTTCAAGGGCAAGGAAAGATAAAAAGCATTAGAATACTCTCTTCCTTTCTCCATTGCTCTCGCTTTCATTTGGACTTTATTCTTCCTTTCGGGTATGCAATATGCGGATATTTTAATCAACTGAAGTTTCCCGTTTTTTTATCTCACTTTCATCAATTCGGTGGAATTGGCA
>DYDK01000080.1 GCA_020717935.1 Desulfocapsa sp. | reverse complement strand
CTTGACTCCCGGTTGCAATTCTCCTTTTTCTATCCGACGACCGGACCTCTCCGATATCCCGGCCTTTGCCGCCGCTGTTACCTGCCTCTTTCCTGCTTCTCGTGTCTGCATATATACCCCGACCTGTTCTGATTTAATGGCTTTCCCTGACATCGAAATCCTCCTCTGTTAAAAGTGATTTTGATGCCAGGTTTTACCATAACGAACCGGCCAAGGTAATTGTCATCTACCGGCCAAGATAATTGTCACCTAATACAAGGTGACCAGTCTTCTCTATACGGGTAAAAACTTCACGCATTTCTAACGGGTAAATCTGATTGATAGGTCTGCCTCCGACCCATGGGAAAATATGCTTTTCGAGACGAATAAGGATATTCTTGGAATGAGATACAGACCATTCGACTTTAGAAAATTTTTCATGCCATTCTCGGGCCACAGCCTCAAAACTTCCTTCTCCTGTCTTCGTAGCCTTTTCAGCCTTACGCATTGCTGCCGGGTTGATTCCATTCGCTATTGAGCTGTTTACCTTGTCCCGTTGTTTTCGTGCTTGAGCAAGGGCAACATCTGGAAATGAGCCAAAAGAAAACGAGGTCTCTTTTCCCGCAAACACTCCACGATATTTCCACCATTTTTTCCCAGAAGGCTCGACTACCAGGAAAAGGCCTCCGCCATCCCTTTCGGTAAATACTTTTTCCTTTGACTTGACATCGGCCACAAACTTTGCTTCCAGCAGATTCATTCCTATTCTCGGCACGATACACCTATACGGGTAAAAATTTATCAAGACTGCTCTTTACCCGTTATTTTACCCGTATGCGCGGGTAAAATGCAATACCTTTCTCAAGACGACAACAGACAACAAAAAGCCCGCAAACCGTTTCCAGTTGCGGGCTTTTTGTACTTTAATGGACTTTAAAAAACATCTAAAGACTTCAAAATGGTGGAGGCGGCGGGAGTTGAACCCGCGTCCGAAAATACTCCCCTCCCGTATCTACATGCTTAGTTCCGGGCTTTAGTTCTCACGCCAGAAGCTCCGCCGGAGCTTGGATTTTCTGGTGCCAGCCTGCTTGAATCTCATCTTCCGGCAAACAGACACTGCCGAATGACCAGTCCACAGAGTCGACGCTCCGATCCGGTCTTGTGGACAGAGACCGGGGGAACGGCAGAGCAGACTAAGCTGCTACTGCGTAGTTATAATCGTCGGCGATTATAATTGAATTTCCATCGGTTTTACGAGCAGACAGAAGCTCGGCATGCAACAAGTAGCTTATATATCCCCGTCGAACCCGTTTCGCCCCCATAATGGTTGGTGTTTTTTCCTGAAAATCCGTTTTAATTCGCATCATGACGCATCATTCGTTGAATTTCACGGTCGCTCTGTTTTTCTTTGAGGGCAGCCCGTTTGTCGTACTGCTTCTTTCCTCGGGCCAGGCCCAATTCGACCTTGGCCTTTCCTTTTTCATTAAAGTATATCTTTAAGGGGATCAAGGCAAGGCCTTTCTCCCGCAATTTCCCAATCAGCTTGTTAATTTCTCGCTTATGCAGGAGCAGTTTGCGAGAACGAAGTGGCTCATTGGGGTTATGGGTGGCAAAGGTGTAAAAGGATATATGAACATTGAGCAGCATTATCTCGCCGCGGTCATCTATCTGGGCATACCCGTCACGCAGATTGGCCTTGCCGGCCCGCAATGACTTGACCTCGGGCCCGGTGAGCATAATTCCGGCCTCCATTGTTGACTCGATAAAGTAATCATGGAAGGCCTTTTTGTTGCGACAGACTATTTTTTCACTCACGATCCGTACCCCCCGTTTTTCAAGTCCCTTATGTCGTTACCCGCATAGCTTCCTGATAGGTGGTGATTCCCGCTTTCACCTTCTGCCACGCATCTTCCCGTAAAGTAGTCATTCCTTCCCGGATTGCAACCTTGCGCATCTCAGCTATCCCTTCGCCAGCCCGCAACATTCGGCTTATCTGTTCGGAAAAGACAAAGACCTCAAAGACCCCGCACCTTCCCTTATAGCCAGTGCCTCGGCACAGACGACAGCCCTTGCCCCGTTTTAGTTCAATGGTGCCATTGCCGGCGACCGGAAAACCGAGTTTCAGCAGTTCCTCTTTTTCCATGGCAAAGCTCTCGACACAGTCAGGGCAGATGGTGCGTACCAAGCGCTGGGCCACGCAGCCAAGCAGGGTGGAGCTGATGAGAAAAGGTTCCAGTCCCATATCCATAAGGCGGATAATAGAAGAGACAGCATCGTTGGTGTGAAGTGTGGACAGTACCAGATGGCCGGTCATAGCCGCCTGCACCGCATGGGCCGCGGTTTCCAGGTCGCGGATCTCACCGATCATGATGATATCCGGGTCTTGGCGAAGAATATTGCGAAGGATGGTCGAAAATGTGACATCAATAAGCGGTTGAACCGAAATTTGATTAAACTCGTCGTGCACCATCTCCACTGGATCCTCAATGGTAATAATATTTTTTTCTGGTGTAGCGATTTTTTTAAGGGTTGAATAAAGAGTGGTTGACTTCCCGCTGCCAGTGGGGCCGGTGACCAGGACAATACCATGCGGGGCGTTGATGAAAGAGTCAAAGACCTGTCGGTCACGATGCGAAAAGGATAGGCGGTCAAGATCCTGGAAGATGACCTCTGAATCGAGAATGCGCATGACCGTTTTTTCGCCAAAGGAGACCGGAACAGTAGAGACCCGAATTTCCACCTCCTTCTGGCCGCCAATTCCGAGCTTGATGCGGCCATCCTGGGGGCGCCGTTTTTCTGAAATATCCATGCGGGCCAAAGATTTGATGCGGGCGGTGATGGCTGCATGGACGGCTTTTGGCAACTTGTAAATCGGGTGCAACATCCCGTCGATGCGGAATCTGACCATGCAGGCATCGCGTTTGGGCTCGATATGGATGTCGCTTGACTGCTGTTCCAGGGCGTAATGAAAAAGATGGTTGACTGCCGACTTGATATGTTGATCAGAGGATGAAATTTCTTTGGCCGATGACAGCTTGACAAACTGTTCCAGATTGCCAATATCCACCGAACTACCAATACCAGGGCCGGAGAATTGGCTTTCGGCGGCCTTGATGGACTTTTGAAAGCCAAAAAATTCGGCCTGAATCCGCTTAATGTCGGATTTCGTGCTTATGGATGGACGAATGGTGATCTGATTGGCCTGTTCAATATCGGCCAGTACGGTTTTATTGTCGGGATGATAGACCGCAATCTCCAAGACTCCGTTCTGTTTGTTAAACGGGAGCAGGAGATGGGTCATGGCAAAATTTCTGGGGATGCTCTTGGTGACCACATCCATATCGAGGGATAGGGGATCCAGCTTTTTGAAAGGTAGATGAAAGTGGTGGGCTACCGTCTGCATGATGGTATCTTCATCCAGCACGGCATCGTTGTCGTTACCAATCTTCATCTGAAAAGATGCGATAATATCGACAAGATCGGGGTAGCTTTTGTCGATGCGTGTCTCATCACTGGCCACTTTGAGTAACTTTTGCCGCTGCTTGCCCTTTTCCAGAACAATCTGTTGCCGTTGCGTGAGGGAGAGTAGCTGCTGTCGTTGCAAAAGATCAAGAAGCTCGTCGCTGTTCAAAAAATTCATACTCTTTCCTGATGCTATGGTTACGAGGAGGTATCGTGTTGGAGAAGTCGGTGCAAGATGGCTAAATTTTCTTTATCTTCCTGTAAATCCTCACCTTTATCGGTCTCCAAGGTCATGGGATGATTGGAAAAACGGGGATCATTAAGCACATTCCTGAATCCCTCCAGACCGATCTCTCCTTGACCAATATGCTGATGCCGATCCACTCGACTTCCTAATTTCTGCTTTGAATCATTGAGATGAAAGAAGCGGATCTGTTTTAGTCCTATGAGTCGATCACATTCCGCCATGGTCTGCTCATAGGCCGAGTGGGTGCGGATGTCGTAGCCCGCAGCAAAGATATGACAGGTATCCACGCACACCCCGAGATTCTGTGAGTGGCGCGAGAGTTCAAGGATGGCGGCCAGCTCCTCAAAGCGACTGCCTAACCCTGTTCCTTGTCCAGCAGTGGTCTCCAGCAAAACTGTAACCTTCGTTCCGGTCTCGGTCAAGGCCAGATCAAGGGCCGCGCTGAAACGGGCAATACCGATTTTTACCCCGTCACCGCCATGCGAACCGGGATGAATCACCACAAAGGGGATGCCAAGCTGTTCGCAACGACGAATCTCTTCGGCAAAGGCGGTGATGGATTTTTGAATAAGCTCCGGTTTGTCGCTTGCCAAATTGATGAGGTAGGAAGCATGGGAGGCTACCGGCACTCTTCCACATTCCTGCCAAGCCGTCTGAAATAAGGCAATCTCGCTCGCAGTCAATGGTTGCGGGTGCCACTGGCGTTGATTCCGGGTAAATATCTGCAAGGCCTGGCCATTGACCTGCCGCAAACGATCAAAGGCCAGGTGTAAACCACCAGCCACGGATTCATGGGCCCCTAAAAATGGCATTTTCTCATTTTTCCTCGTTGATGGCTCTCTTTCTTCTCGTATGCTGCTCCTGTCAATGAAATAACCATGTTTCGTACGGGCCCTTTTTTATGAATTTCGGCTTAAATAATTCAAGGCCGAACCCGCCATAAACCAGGCGATTTGCTCGGCATTCAGGGAATGGCGAAGAGACATTTGCGTCGTTGTGCCATCGGCATGATGGGTTACTGCCTGTACCGTGGAACCTGGAGCCAGTTTGGTCAGGCCCAGAATATCGAGACGATCTCCTTCCTGAATCTGCTCATAGTCTGTCTCGTTCATAAATGTCAATGGCAGCACCCCCTGTTTTTTAAGGTTAGCCTCATGAATACGGGCAAAGGAGCGGGTGATGACGACTTGCCCGCCCAGGTGTCGGGGGCTCATGGCGGCGTGCTCTCGAGACGATCCCTCACCGTAATTCGTATCTCCAACCGCTGCCCAGTTTTCCCCTGCCGCAAGGTAAGTTCGGGCAATTTCATTATAGGGCTGTCGTTCACCAGAAAACTGATTCAGCCCCATTCCCGTTTCTCCGCTAAAGGCGTTGGTTGCACCGCTGAACAAATTCCCCGAAATGTTGTCCAGATGACCGCGAAAACGCAGCCAAGGGCCAGCCGGAGAAATGTGATCGGTGGTACATTTCCCCTTGGCCTTCATCAATAATCGTAATCCCTTCAAGTCTCGTTTATCCCAGGGAGCAAAGGGAGAGAGCAGGGCCAGGCGTTGCGAATCCGGCGCCACCTGCACAGAAATATTGCTTCTATTCGTTGTCGGGGCCAGAAAACCATCCTCATCATGAATAAGTCCCAGGGGCGGCACTTCCGCCACTTTCCCAGGAGGGGTCAAAACAAATGTCGTGCCGTCCGCCGCTTGTAAGGGAACGGTATAGGGATTGACATGGAAATTACCAGTCATAGCATACGCTACACAGGTTTCAGGACTGGCAATAAAACCGCAGGTGCCGGTGTTGCCGTCATTTCGTTTTGGAAAATTGCGATTGTAAGAAGTGACGATTGAATTTTTGAAACCTGCTTCAATGTCGCCCCTCGTCCATTGACCAATGCAGGGGCCGCAGGCATTGGCCAGCACTACTGCCCCGATGGCCTCTAATTTCTCCAACTGCCCGTCTCGTTCAAGGGTGGCTCGCACCTGCTCGGATCCAGGAGAGAGGAGCAGGAGAATCTTCAATTTTGCCCTTTTGGAGAGTATCTGCTCGGCCATAGCCGCAATCCGTCCCATATCTTCATAAGAAGAGTTCGTGCACGAACCCACCAGGGCGTATGTCACATTGGCGGGGTGTCCCTCTTTCTTCACAAATTCCGGCATGGCCGCAACCGTAGTCGCCAGATCAGGAGAGTGAGGCCCGACCAGATACGGTTCAAGGTCGCTCAGATCAATGTCGATAACCTGATCGTAATATTTTTCAGGAGCAGCCAGGACTTCGGGGTCGGCCTGTAAGAGATGAGAATAGCGACTGGCAAGGGTCGCCGCCTCTCCCCGACCGCAGGCCTGAAGATAATCAGCCATATGCTGATCATAGGGGAATGTTGAGGTGGTGGCCCCCAGCTCGGCGCCCATATTGCAAATGGTTGCCTTACCGGTACAGGAAAGGGTGGCAGCGCCTGGGCCAAAATACTCAAAGACCCGATTGGTTCCACCAGCACAACTCAGCATCCCCAAGAGTTTAAGAATGACATCCTTCGGTGCGGCCCAGCCCTGTAAGGCCCCTGTTAAATGGACACCCACAAATTTTGGATGCAGCACCTCCCAGGGCATACCCACCATGACATCCACAGCATCCGCTCCTCCCACCCCTGAGGCAAAGGCTCCAATACCACCGGCATTGGGGGTGTGGGAGTCGGTGCCGAGCATCATCAGACCCGGGAACCCGTATTGCTCGATGACCACCTGATGAATAATACCCGCACCCGGCAGCCAACACCCAAAACCATATCGTTGAGAGGCTGATGACAAAAAATCATAGACTTCACGATTATCGGCACGGGCGGTCCGTAAATCAAGCACAGCCCCCCGTTCTGCCCTGATGAGATGATCGCAATGCACCGTCACCGGAACCGCCGCCTCATCCTTACCCGCCAGCATGAACTGAAGAATGGCCATCTGGGCCGTCGCATCCTGCAAGGCAATCCGGTCGGGACGGGTCTTCACATATGACACCCCGGGGACAAGTTCAGCCTCCAGGGCATTATCGAGATGACCGTACAGGAGCTTCTCGCCATAGGTTAAAGGTCGGCCTAATCGTTTTTTGACGATGGTGATATTGGCGTCCATTTTTTGATAGACTGATTCAATCAACCGCGGGGTGGAATCAACTGAACTGTTCATAAAAAACTCCGTAAAATTGATAGATAAGAAGAAAGATCGTCAATCGTCAGGAGGCTGTTTTGAATAGCCTCTTTAGGAGCGAATCAACTCTTCGGCCAGCATCGTGTCGATGAGGCCAAGGATATAGTGCCGTTGTTCTGGCGTTGCATGGGCAATACACTCACAATGCAAGTTGGCATGACTCCGAATCAGCAATTCAAAGCGGACGGCATTTTTTTCCACCTCGACCCCGCAATAATAGGGGCCGCACTGTACCACATGTGCTTGCTGCACCTCCGAGAGCATTTCCGGGGGTAAGACAACCCAGTATAAACCAATCATCGGCCCGCAACGGAAGGTGCGTTTGAGATACGAGTCGATATTGTCTCGTTCCATGGGAGAAAGATCATCAATGACAAATTGTCGCATAATTGTACGATCTCCTGATGATAACTATGCTGGGAATAATTACCATAAAAGTGAGGGGCATGAACGGCTCTTTTATGGTATAGTGTCGGCACTTTTGTGTATAACGCTCTTGTATAATGATATTATTATTCTTTTTCAATCAAATAGATAAAGGACCATTCCATGATTATTACTGACTGGGTTCACGCCATCGCCGGATTTTTTATTTTGCTGAGCATAGCGCTGGGCGTGGACTGCGGCTCCAACCCGTTCTTTGTGCACAAGTATTTTCTCTTTTTCACCGCCTTTGTGGGAGCCAATCTCTTCCAGTACGGATTCACCAAGTTTTGCCCACTGGCCTTTATTCTCAAGGCCCTTGGTGTTCCTGAAACACGAAGTTGTTGTTCCAAGCAATAAGTCTTGGTTACAGACCTCGTCAATCATGGATAAGCAATAGCCTTGGAACCCTCTGTTTCATTGAA
>DYDK01000079.1 GCA_020717935.1 Desulfocapsa sp. | reverse complement strand
ACTGAAAAGACCAGCAAGATGGGATGATTTATTCTGGCCGAGGCCCTTATATCGCCCATGAAAAACAGCTCCGAAAAGGCTGTTTCTTAAAGAGTTTTGCCAATTACCATTGAATACACTTCATCTGGCGACTCCACTCGTTGATTCACCGCCTCACCTCCTTGACGAAAAGCCTTGCTATTCATATCGTTATGGATGAAAATTTTCCCGTTTTTTTATTCATCATCCATAACATGGTTGAACTATAATGGAATATTACGAAACATTAGGTGTCCCCAAAACCGCTTCTGCGACTGAAATCAAAAAGGCCTATCGGCAATTGGCCCTCAAGTACCATCCCGATAAAAACCCGAATGATAAAACTGCCGAGGCTAAATTCAAGGAGATCAGTGAAGCCTATGCCGTACTGTCGGATGCCGAAAAGAAAAAACAGTATGACACCTATGGTTCCACTGATTTTCATCAGAAATACTCACAGGAAGATATCTTTCGCAACTTTGATCTCAATGATATTCTTCGACAATTTGGGGGTGGCGGAAGCACAGTGAACTTTCGCAGCAGCATGGGAAGCAGTGGCGGCGGGGCCCATCCTTTTCAGTCCTTCTTCAACCAGGGCGGTGGCACTCAGTCCAGCAGAATGGGGAGTAGTTGCGGTTCTGGGACATGTCATCCTCCGGCCAAGGGTCAGGATCTAACCTATCAGATTACCATCAGCCTTGATGATGTCATGCACGGGGCTGAAAAAAATATCAGCCTGCGCACCCATGGTCACACTCAGAATGTAACGGTGAAGATCCCCAAAGGGATTGAGGAAGGAAAAAAATTACGCCTCAAAGGAAAAGGAGATCCTTCCCCCCAGGGCGGCGCTGCCGGGGATTTGTATTTGAAAGTGGAAATCAGCAAACATGCTCGATTTGTTCGTGAAGGGGACGATCTTATTTGTGAAAAGCTTATTCCCTTTAGCAACGCCTGCTTAGGAACAAAAGTTGAGGTAGAATCCTTAGAAGGGAAAAAGTTTAATGTCAAAGTCCCCGCCGGCATTCAACCTGATGCCAGGTTACGGATCAAGGGCCACGGCCTGCCCAGCGGCCCCTTGGGACATCGTGGCGATATCTTCGTGAAGCTGGGGATTCAGATTCCCGAGCATCTCTCCGCAGAACAGCAAGAATGTGTTCTGAACTTGCAGAAGCTTGGATTATAGGAAAGTTTGGGGAAGATCAGGAGGAAGATCTTTTCATTTACAGAATAAATCGGCTCAAATCTTGATCCTTGGCAATGGCATCAAGCTGATGACGAACAAAGTCCGCACTGACCACAAATTGACTCTCTCCCCGCTCCGAAGCGTCAAAGGAAAGCTCATCCAAGACCCGCTCCAAGACCGTGTGCAAACGACGGGCCCCGATTTCTTCGATGTTCTGATTGACCTCAACTGCGATCTTCGCCATCTCCACAATGGCCTCCGGCTCAAAAATCAATGTTACGCCCTCGGTGGCCATCAGAGCAACATACTGTTTTATCAAGGCATTCTCTGGCTCAGTAAGAATGCGGACAAACTCATCCTGGCCGAGGGAATGCAACTCCACCCGAATGGGAAAGCGACCCTGCAATTCAGGAATCAGATCTGAGGGTTTGCTGGTATGAAAGGCCCCACTGGCAATAAACAGGATGTGATCGGTTTTGACCATGCCATGTTTCGTGGTCACGGTTGAACCTTCAACGATGGGTAACAGGTCGCGTTGCACCCCTTCCCGTGAGACCTCAGGCCCATGCCCGCCGCCACTGCGCGACACGATTTTATCTATTTCATCCAGGAAAATAATCCCCGAATCTTCGGTCCGCTTCAGGGCCTCTTTCATCACCCGATCCATATCAACCAATCGTTCCATCTCCTCCTTGACCAGTCCTTTGAAGGCCTCGGGAACCTTGAGTTTTCGCTTCTTTTTTTTCTGGGAGAACATTTTGCTGAAGGCATCCTGAAGACTCGACTGCATATCCTCCATCCCCGAAGTGGTCATAATCTCAACCATCGGCGTCCCGTGCGATTCAGCAAGATCAAGCTCCAGCTCTCGCTCATCCAGCCGCCCCTCGCGCAACATCGCTCTGAATTTTTCACGGGTGGAATCATCTCCTCTTGTTTCAGCCGTAGCCACAACCCGTTCCGATGCGTCTTCACCCGAACCATCAAAAAAATGTTTCTTTTCCCCTGGGCCTTCGTATCTTACCCCACATTTAACAGTTGTAGTGCCATGAGCCACAACTATTTGAATTGATTATGATAAAAATCATGCCAAAACATCAAATGTAGTGCCATGAAAATATTTTATCGAATAATATCAATATGTTGCAAAAAAAGCTGTTAAATATGGGTTACCGTTGATGGGGATGCTGGTAAGAAGAGATCAAGGATTCGCTCCTCGGCATTGGCCTCGGCCAAACCTGCGTTTCGCTTATTTTCTTCGGCCTTGACCATACTGATGGCAATCTCGACCAGGTCACGAATCATGGATTCCACATCCCGTCCCACATAACCGACCTCAGTAAACTTGGAGGCCTCAACCTTGAAAAACGGCGACTGAGCAAGGGTGGCAAGGCGCCTGGCAATCTCGGTCTTACCCACACCGGTGGGCCCAATCATGATAATGTTTTTAGGGGCAATCTCTTCCCGCAGGGGAGATTCCACCTGCTGCCGCCGCCAACGATTGCGCAGGGCAATGGCAACCGAGCGTTTGGCGTCGGCCTGACCGACAATATATTTGTCCAGCTCAGCAACAATCTCTCGGGGAGTCAATGACTGCAAAGGATTTACAGCACCTACGGATTCAATGGAGTTCATATCTTTTCAACAATAATAGAGTGATTAGTAAAGACACAGATGGAGGCGGCAATATCCATGGAGGCCCGACAGATGGCCTCGGCATCGAGATCACTGTGACGAATCAGGGCCAGGGCCGCAGATTGGGCATACGGGCCACCAGAACCAATGGCGAGCACCCCGTTATCAGCCTCAATCACATCGCCGGTGCCGGTCAGGAGCAGAGAATGCTCAGCATCAACCGCCACCAGCATGGCTTCGAGCTGGCGCAGCATTTTGTCGGTGCGCCATTCTTTAGCCAACTCCACCGATGCCCGCAACAGATTGCCATTATACTGCTCCAGTTTCTGCTCCAGTTTATCAAAGAGGGTAAAGGCATCAGCAGTAGCTCCGGCAAAGCCGGTAATCACCTTGTCATGGTAAAGCCGCCGCACCTTGCGGGCCTCGTGCTTCATGATTGTATTGCCCAAAGAAACCTGCCCGTCACCGGCAAGGGCAATTTCTCCTTTATGACGAACCGCAAGGATAGTTGTTGATCGTATTTTCATTGTTTGTATTTTCCATTTTTTTATTTTTTCTTCGCCAGAGGATGGGCTTTGTCATACACTTCGGCCAGATGATCAAGGGTCAAATGGGTGTAACGCTGAGTTGTTGACAGACTGACATGGCCAAGGAGTTCCTGCACCGAACGCAAATCCGCTCCCATCTCCAGCAGATGAGTAGCAAAAGAGTGACGAAGGGCGTGCGGGGTTACGGTCTGCGGGATTCCAGCCCGGATGCTGTATGCCAGAACCATCCGTTCTACGCTGCGACTGGTCAAGCGACCGCCCTGGCCATTGAGAAACAGAGCATCTTTCTCCGGCTCCCGTCCCCGCCCCGCCCGATCCTGCATCAGTTGCTGGCGGCTTGGAAGCCAGGCCTGCACCGCTTCTAAAGCAGGGCTTCCTACCGGTACCAATCGTTCTTTATTTCCTTTGCCGCGAACCCTAAGCATTTCAGCTTCAAAATCAAGGTCGTGCATATTGCGGGAAACCAGTTCCGCCACCCGCATTCCGGTGGAATAAAGCAACTCCAACATGGCCCGATCCCTGGTCATAAAACGATCCTTGGCATTTGGGGTCTCAAGGAGGGCAAAGACTTCATCAACGGTCAAAAAAACCGGAATATGATGAGCAAGCTTCGGACCTGAAATGCCACCCAGAGGATCAAAGGCAAGGTCGCTGTGTTGCCGCAGAAACCGAAAAAAGCACCGAAGAGCCGAGAGCTTCCTCGCCACCGTGGCCGCATTGTTTTTTTGGTGCAAACCAACCACAAATTGACGAATGGCCGTAGGCTCAATATCCTTTGCCTCTGCCCCTTCAGGAATACCCTCTATAAATTCCAATAAATCATGCCGATATCCAGAAATAGTGTGTTCAGAGTAACCCTTTTCATACAACAAAAATCGTAGAAATTGTGTGACGAGTTCTTTCATAGCGGAAATTTAAGTTTTCAGTTTTTTTGCTAAAGTGGTATTATCATCACTTGCTCATCCCCAACCTATAGAAGAAATACAGGAAACTCGCCCATGGCAAAACAAACCTTTGAAACCGCCCTCGCTCGCCTTGAACAGCTCACTGAAGAACTGGAAAACGGTGAGCTCAGCCTGGATGCCAGTCTCAAAAAATTTGATGAAGGCATCAAACTGGCCGCCTTTTGTAACACCAACCTGACCGAAGCCCGAGCCAAGGTCGAACTCCTGCTGATCAAAGAGGGGAAAAATGGCCCACTCGAATCCGTCCCTTTTAACGAGAACGATCATGGAGATCAAGATTTATCTCAGTGAGCAACGACTGATCGTCGAGAAGGCGCTGGAACAGTATATGCTCGCATCCGAAAGTGAGCAGGGGGTTTTTGCCGCCCATATTGAGGCCATGCGTTACAGCCTCTTTGCCGGCGGCAAACGAATTCGTCCGATTCTCTGTCTGGCGGCTGGGGCTGCCATTGCTCATCGCCCCACCCCTGACACCGAACTGCTCCCTATTGCCTGTGCCTTAGAATGCATCCACACCTATTCGCTCATCCATGATGACCTGCCCGCCATGGACAATGATGATCTGCGCCGCGGCAAGCCCACCAGCCATATCCTCTATGGTGAGGCAGGGGCCATCCTCGCTGGAGACGGCCTGCTTTCGTGGGCCTTTGACCTGCTCAGTAACAAGAACTCCACATCATTGCCAGCAGAAAAACGATTAGCCATTATTCATCACATTGCCCGGGCCGCAGGCTCACTGGGCATGGTTGGTGGCCAGGCCCTGGATATTGCCCATGAAAACCAGGAATTTCCTTTTGAGACCCTGCGTGCCATTCATAAAAGCAAGACCGGCGCCCTGATAACCGCTTCAATCATGGCCGGCGCCATCGCTGCTGGCGCCGGCCTGTCCCAGCAAGAGGCCTTGCACTGTTACGGTGAACAGGTGGGATTGGCCTTTCAAATCGTTGATGATCTTCTCAATGCAACCGCCACCACCGAGCAACTTGGCAAAGCGGCTGGCAGCGATGCGAGCCGCGGCAAAGCCACCTACCCTGCTTATTTTGGGATTGATGCCAGCCGTGATACAGCCAAGACCGCCGTGAACAACGCCCTGATCGCCTTGAAGAATTTTGATGAAAAGGCTGATCCATTGCGAGATATTGCCAAATACATCTTTACTCGGTCTCATTAAGAGGCCGTTTGTTCTACGAACAACGATTTTTTTTGTTGTTTGTAGAGCAAACGGCCTCTTAAACCGCTCATGAAAAACAGTTCCGCAAGGGCTGTTTTTCATGAGCAGGTTATGTCAACAACCGAGAACCTGCTACAAAAGGAAGTCATTGAATAACCAACTCGCAAAGCTTTCTTTGCTCTTTTAATCTCTAACCAGATCGTTTGAGTTCACCCTATTATGTTGACCAGCCCCCTTGCACCCCATACGATCGTTCGCCTCACTGATATTCACTCTCCCAGAGATCTGCGCACCCTTTCCATACCCGAGCTGAATCAAATTGCCGCCGATCTTCGCCAGACCATTATCAGCACCGTAGCCGTGACTGGCGGGCATCTGGCTCCGAGCCTTGGCGTTGTGGAGCTGACCCTGGCCCTGCATTGTGTTTTTAATACCCCGGAAGATAAATTGATCTGGGATGTGGGCCATCAGTGTTATGCCCATAAACTCCTTACCGGACGACAGGGGAAGTTTGCTACCCTTCGTCAATACAAGGGCTTGAGCGGTTTCCCAAAGTTTGATGAAAGCCCCTATGATGCCCTGGAAACCGGTCATGCCGGAACCTCCATCTCAGCCGCCCTCGGCATGTCCTTAGCCAAAGACATCAAACGAGACAGCAACCGCGTGATAGCAGTCATCGGCGATGGTTCCCTGACCACTGGCATGGCTTTTGAGGCCCTCAATCAGGCCGGTCATCTTGACAAAAACCTGATTGTGATTCTCAATGACAACGAGATGTCCATCTCCCCTAATGTCGGGGCCTTATCGAGTTTTCTCAACCGCAAGATGACCGGCAAGACGATCAGCCAGCTCCGCAATCATATTGCGGCCAGGCTACGGGAGATGCATGGCATTGGCGACAACATCCTTGCCTTTCTCAAAAAAAGTGAAGAGAATTTCAAATGTTTTTTCACCCCGGGGATGCTCTTTGAGGCCCTGAAATTTTACTATGTCGGCCCCATCCGTGGCCATGAACTGGACGAGTTGATTCCGACACTCGAAAATGTTCGTAATAACCTTGATGGCCCGGTACTGGTGCATGTCCTGACCATCAAAGGAAAAGGATACCAGCCTGCTGAGGACAACCCCAATAATTATCATGGCCTTGGCCCCTTTGACCTGAAAACGGGTGTCCCCAAACCCACGGATGATACCATCAGCTACACCAAGGTCTTTGGCAAGACCATGATCAAACTGGCGGCAACCGACCCAAAAATTGTCGCCATTTCCGCAGCTATGCCCGATGGCACGGGCCTGAGCGATTTTGCCAGAGAGTTTCCCGACCGTTTTTTTGATGTGGGCATTGCCGAGCAGCACGCCGTTACCTTTGCTGCTGGCCTGGCCCTGGAGGGAATGCGGCCGGTGGTGGCCATTTACTCTTCTTTTTTTCAACGCTCGGTCGATCAGATCATCCACGATGTCTGCCTGCCCAATCTGCCAGTGACGCTGGCCATTGATCGCGGCGGCGTTGTCGGCGATGACGGCCCCACCCACCATGGCGTCTTTGACATCTCTTTCCTGCGCTATATCCCCAATTTATGTTTTATGGCCCCCAAAGATGAGGACGAACTGCAACACATGCTGCACACGGCCATTAGCCATCATGGGCCCTGTGCCGTTCGTTATCCTCGGGGAGCGGGAGAAGGTGTGCCGCTGGCCGGCGAACTAAAAAAAATAGCCATCGGTAAAGGGGAAGTGTTGCGGGAAGGCCGGGACATTCTCCTGCTCCCCATTGGCAATCGCGTTTATCCGGCCTTGCAAGCGGCAGAAGGTTTACAGAAACTGGGGATTGATGCGGCGGTCATCAATCCCCGCTTTATCAAACCAATGGATGGTGACCTGATCAGCTTCTGGGCCCAGCAGACCGGACGAATCATGACTATTGAAGATAATGTCGGGCAAGGCGGCTGGGGCAGCGCGGTGCTGGAACTGCTGTCAAGCCGCCACATTTTCCATGTGAAAAGCACGCTGCTTGCCCACCCTGACCATTTCATCGAGCATGGCCATCAAAAGACTCTCTGGAAAAACAGCGGATTAGATTCATCTGCCATTGTCAGTGCCGCCATGGAGCTGATGAAACGGTAGATAGTGCCTGAACGGAAACCCCCTCTCGTCGAGTTTTACGCAGGGGATTTGTGCATAGGCTCACATGCTTGTGGTGCTAATTTTATTTTTTACTGACAGCGCAACAGTACATGGTTGTTTTTGGTGTTTTTTACCGTTTTTTAAACGCACCTATCCTGTACTCCG
>DYDK01000078.1 GCA_020717935.1 Desulfocapsa sp. | reverse complement strand
AGTACAGGATAGGTGCGTTTAAAAAACGGTAAAAAACACCAAAAACAACCATGTACTGTTGCGCTGTCAGTAAAAAATAAAATTAGCACCACAAGCATGTGAGCCTATGCACAAATCCCCTGCGTAAAACTCGACGAGAGGGGGTTTCCGTTCAGGCACTATCATAGATACTCCAAAAGCTCACACTACAAAAAGAAATTTTATTACCATTTCACTCAATAAAAAAATTCCTCTTCTTCGCAAAACCTGATACGATAAACTGTATCATTACGGTTAACTCCTTGAACTGATCAAATAAGTCCTGTCAATCTCATCCTTTCCAGGCTGACCAGGATCCATTATGAACAAAAATAGCCTCCGTGAAGCGTTATGGGCATTCCTTCTGAACAATTAAAAGCCATTTATGAAGAAATTCAGGCCAGTTTTGATCACCATCAACATATTCAAGTGATCCCGATCGTCGGTTCACCCCCTGAACAGTATCGTATTACCTACCACCTCCAAGGCCTTTGCAAAAATACCGATGGAACCATTCAAACCTGTTCACACCATACCATCGCGATCGCTCTCCCCTTTGGCTTTCCTCATTTTCCACCAAACTGCACACCAGAAAGCCCTATTTTTCATCCAGATTTTGATCGAGCCGCCATCTGTATCGGTGAATTCTGGGAAAAAAATCCTTCTCTCACGGAACTGATCCTCCATATTGGCCGGATGGTGTGTGGCGAGATATATTCTACCGACCATGCCTTCAACGAGGAAGCCCTCATCTGGTATCAGGAAAATCGACAGAAATTCCCTTTGGATACTTTATCCGCCACCACGCAAATATCCTTGCCAGGTAGTGAACCCCGGACGATTCCAACTCCCAACCCCTTTGAGTTAGAGCTTGTTGATGATGCTCTTTTTTCTAACCATGAGGAAACAGTACCCAATAAAACAGCACACATACGCCAAGAAGATTCCCCTTCACATAAGTCTGATTCCCCCAAAAAAGCCCCTGGTTCTCTCAACGGTGAAGCGACTCAAAAACACCAGCAAGCTGAGGCCCTTGAATATCAAGGCCAAGCGGCCAAAGCGTTAGAGCTCTATCAAGAGATAAAAAAACTTGTCCCGGATTTTCCCGCAATTGATGCCGACATCGATCGTGCCCAATACTCTTTAGAAATACTTGGCGATTGGGACATTAACGACACAACTCCTATAAAAACCAAGGTAAACAAACAGCAAACTTTCCCAGCCACGCAAACAAAAAAATACATGACCTCCCGCCTATCAATGCTTATTGCGGGTAGTGGGATTGGGATGGCATTGATTATCGTAATAATCACCTATTTCTTGCTCAATAGCCAGTATAAACAAGCACAAAACGAATTTACAGAATGCAAGCGACTTGTAGAAGCCGCAAATTTCAAAGATGCCGAAAAAAAATGCGCTGAGGCAATGACCTCCATTAACGACATTTCTATTATTAGACAAGAAGAAAAGAAACAGTTAAGCGAAGCAATCACACAGCTTCACGATTCTGAGGAATTCCAGGAAGGACTAAGGCAAAGCCTCTCAGGACAATCAGAGATAAACACGCTCCCTGAATGGCAGCAATCTATGAAAATTGCCGATCAATTCCTTGCCGATAGCAAATGGCAAGATGCCATGCTCTCATATACTCATGCCTTACGACTAACCTCGAATAACCCAAATATCGACAAAGCTATTTTGAACCAAATGCGAAGCAATATAGCCGTGGCAGAATTTAATATTTCTTTACAGGCTGGAGATCAGGCTTTCATCGCATCAGAGTGGGTTTCTGCCAAAAACCATTTCAACAAGGCCATGTTACTGGCCCAGAAAAATCCGCAGATACCACCTGCGGATAGCCTTCGGATCACATCTTTGATTGGCCAGGCGGATTTCCATCTCTTCATGACATCAGGGGAACAGGCCTTTGCCAAGGGAGAATGGGCAAAGGCCCTTTCTTCTTTTGAACAGGCACAAGAAATAGAAAATAAATATCCCTTTGCTTCGCCTGCAACCCTGAATGCTCTTCACGAAATTACAGCAAAAACAAAGATTTATACCACAATAGAATTAGCCAAACAGGCCTTTGCCGATGCCCAATGGGATCAGGCTATTGCTCACTATGATACAGCCATTCAACTCCTGGACGAAAACCGCGAACTTTTGCGGGGTGATAATCCACAACAAAGTCAACAAAAAATCGCCAAATTCATGCTCCATGCGACCATTATCAGGGATACCCAACAAGCTGCTACCCATCTGAAAAATAAGGCATTTTCTCCTGCCATTGATACCTTGCAAGCGACCATCACCACAATCAATAACAGTCCCTTTCACGATGAGCAGGAATTCAAAATCATTCTCAAGGGCACAAAAGAATCCATCGAACAGGCCCAGAAGGAACTGACCATAACTGAGAATATTGCTTCTCTAACTGAAAATTACAAAGATCTCTTCATCCAAAACAATCCCGTCTTAAACGCTGAAAACCTTTCTACTCCCAAGGTTTCTTTTTTAAAAAAAATCGGCAATAAATTTTTCTACAAGGTTCAATGTTTTGAACAAGGTCATGGTCAGCCAGTACTCCTGCAATCAACCTATATCTTTGATTCTGACAGCAAAATTTGGCGTTTTTCCAGCAACAATAGTACATTCAGCGAACAGGAAGCTGATGCCGCTGGACAACAAATACTTTCTTCAGCCTATAAGGCTCAAGAAAAAAGGATTAAAGACGAACAAATTGAGTATCTTATAAAAAATTTTAAGACTTTATGTCTGACAGATAATCCAGATCTCATTCGAGACCACTTATCAAAACCGCAAGCCAGTTTTATCAGAAAAAACGGAGATAAAATGTTATTTCAACTGAAATGCCTTTATCAAGAAGCTGACAAAACAACTCCGATCCAGATAAGTTACCCCTATGACACCACCACTCACAAATGGGAAGTCTCCGTAAAAAAGCAGCAAGAATAAAAGGCCTCTCTTCTTTTTAATTTCTCCGTTTTTTACATCCTGTTACTCTCTACCCGATTACAATATCTTTTTTTTAATGACGAAAATGAAACGGGATTGTCCCTTGTACCTTGGGTTCATGCATGGTATAGACGATTTTTATTTTTTCGTAAAAAGAGTGACGATAAGAGACAAAAAGTATGTCTGCTCTACCTGTTCACTCTCATTGCTCGTGGAGGTACAATTAATGAAATTTCGCTTTCCTGTGGTCATTATTGACGAAGATTTTCGTTCTGAGAATGTATCCGGCACAGGGGTGCGCGCCCTGGCCGAGGCCATTGAGAGTGAGGGGATGGAGACCTTGGGTATCACCAGTTTTGGTGATACCGCCATGATCGCCCAGCAGCAGAATCGGGCCTCCTGCTTCATCGTCTCCATTGATGATGACGAGTTCTCAGATGAAGGCAAGAAGGACGAGGCCATTACCAAGTTGCGCCTGTTTGTCTCGGAAATCCGACGGCGCAACGAAGACATTCCGATCTTTCTCTATGGTGAAACCCGCACCTCAAGTCACATTCCCAACGATGTCCTCAAGGAACTGCACGGGTTTATTCATATGTTTGAAGATACCCCCGAGTTTGTGGCCCGCCACATTATGCGGGAGGCCCGCATTTATCTCGACAGTCTGGCCCCCCCATTTTTTCGGGCCTTGACCGGCTATGCCGCTGATGGTTCCTATTCCTGGCATTGCCCGGGCCATTCCGGCGGGGTTGCTTTTCTAAAAAGTCCGGTGGGACAGATGTTTCATCAGTTTTTTGGTGAAAACATGCTGCGGGCCGATGTCTGCAATGCCGTAGACGAGCTGGGACAGCTCCTTGATCATACGGGCAAGGTGGCAGATTCAGAGCAGAACGCCGCCCGCATCTTCGGGGCCGATCACCTCTTTTTTGTCACCAACGGCACCTCAACCTCCAACAAGATCGTCTGGCATGCCAATGTTGCCGATAATGATATTGTCGTGGTGGACAGGAACTGTCACAAATCAGTCCTCCATGCCATCATTATGACCGGAGCGGTGCCGGTTTTTCTCATGCCCAAACGCAACCATTACGGGATTATCGGGCCGATTCCCAAATCAGAATTTCTGCCCGAGACCATTGCCGCCAAGATTGCCGCTCACCCCATTGCCAAGGATTTCGGGGTCAAACCGCAGATGCTGACCATCACCCAGTCCACCTACGATGGTATCTTGTATAATGTTGATACTATTAAAGAGATCTTGGGAACCAGCATCGAAAATCTCCATTTCGACGAGGCCTGGCTGCCCCACGCCACTTTTCATGATTTTTACAAGGGCATGCACGCCATTGGCCGCGACACCAATCGTTCCGAAGGCCCGATGGTGTATGCCTGTCAATCTACCCATAAACTCCTGGCCGGTTTAAGTCAGGCCAGCCAGATTTTAGTACAGGAGTCACCCACCCGCCGCCTTGATCGTGACCAGTTTAATGAGGCCTACCTGATGCATGTCTCCACCAGCCCGCAGTATGCCATTATTGCCAGTTGCGATGTGGCCGCGGCGATGATGGAGCCGCCGGGTGGCACCTCACTGGTGGAAGAGTCCATCGTCGAGGCCATGGACTTTCGGCGAGCCATGCGCAAGGTAGATAAGGAGTTTGGGGATTCCTGGTGGTTTAAGGTCTGGGGGCCGGATGAACTGGCCGAAGAAGGGATGGGTGCCCGCGACAACTGGATTTTGCGGGCCAGTGAGACTTGGCATGGCTTTGGCAAGCTGGCCGATGGTTTCAACATGCTCGATCCCATCAAGGCGACCATCATCACCCCGGGCCTGGCGGTCAACGGTGATTTTTCGGACACCGGTATTCCGGCGGCGATTGTCACCCGATATTTATCGGAACATGGTGTTATTGTTGAAAAAACTGGATTGTACTCTTTTTTCATCATGTTCACCATCGGGATCACCAAGGGCCGATGGAACACCTTGGTGGCGGCCTTACAGCAATTCAAGGATGACTATGATCGCAACATGCCCCTGTGGCGGACACTGCCCTCGTTTATCGCCAAACATCCCCGCTATGAGCGCATCGGACTCAAGGATCTCTGTGAATCCATTCATGGCATGTATAAAGAAAATGATGTGGCCCGTCTCACCACTGAGATGTATGTCTCCCACATGGAGCCAGCGATGAAACCGGCGGATGCCTATGCGATGATGGTGCATAACCAGATTGAGAGGGTGGAGATTGATGACTTAGAGGGTCGCATCACCAGCATCCTCCTCACACCCTATCCTCCTGGAATTCCTCTCTTAATTCCTGGTGAGCGCGTCAACAGAAACATTGTTGAATATCTGAAATTTGCCCGCAGTTTTAACGAAAAATTTCCAGGATTTGAAACCGATATTCACGGGCTGGTGAAAGAAGAAAAGAACGGTCGGAAGGTATATGCGATGGATTGTGTGAAAGGGTAGCGTCTCTGGCTCCCAGCGTGAACAGCAGGAGAGAGACCAGAGACTGGTTTTCAACCACAGGGAATGTTCCCCTGTGGTTTATTTTTTTATTTTATCAAGGGAAAGCCCAAGGGCTTTCGCAACCCCTTTGCCATAGGCGGGATCAGCCTTGAGACAATTGCCGATATGGCGCATTTTAATCTCCTCGGGGGCATCCCCCATAGCCCGTGCCGTATTTTCAAAAAGGACCTTTTGTTGTTTTTTGTTCATCAAGCGAAATAATTTGCCGGGTTGACTATAATAGTCATCATCATCTTCCCGATAATTCCAATGATCGGCAGCACCTTCCAAGCCCAGTGATGGCTCAGCAAATTCCGGTTGTTCCTTCCATTCCCCATAGCTGTTCGGCTCATAGCCAAGGGTACTGCCATGATTGCCATCAACCCGCATGGCCCCGTCACGGTGAAAACTGTGGAAGGGGCAACGGGAGGCGTTGACGGGAATCAGATGATGATTGACGCCCAGCCGGTAGCGTTGGGCATCACCATAGGAAAAAAGCCGCCCCTGAAGCATCTTATCTGGTGAAAAACTTATGCCTGGCACAACATTGGCGGGATTAAAGGCGGCCTGCTCCACCTCAGCAAAATAATTCTCAGGATTACGATTCAACTCGAACACCCCGACTTCAATCAGGGGGTAGTCTTTATGCAACCAGACCTTGGTCAGGTCAAAGGGATGGTAGGGACAGGTCACAGCATCCTTTTCCGGCATCACCTGAATGCAGAGCTTCCAGGAAGGAAAATCCTTCTTTTCAATGCTCTCATAGAGATCGCGTTGATGACTTTCACGGCACTTGCCCACCATGGCCTCGGCCTCGGCGTCAGTCAGATTTTTAATCCCCTGCTGGCAGACAAAATGAAATTTCACCCAGAACCGCTCGTTTTTGGCATTGATCAGACTGAAGGTATGACTGCTAAAGCCGTGCATGTGGCGATAACTGGCCGGAATTCCCCGGTCACTCATGACAATGGTGACCTGATGCAGCGCCTCGGGCAATGAAGTCCAGAAGTCCCAGTTGTTTTTGGCGCTGCGCATATTGGTACGCGGATCCCGCTTGACAGCGTGATTAAGATCCGGAAACTTGAGGGGATCACGGAGGAAAAAAACAGGGGTATTATTCCCCACCATATCCCAGTTACCTTCCTCTGTGTAAAATTTCAGGGCAAATCCACGGATATCGCGTTCCGCATCAGCCGCACCTCGTTCCCCCGCCACCGTTGAAAAACGGGCAAACATTTCGGTTTTTTTACCAATTTGTGAAAAAATTTTAGCCTTGCTGTAGCGACTAATATCATGAGTGACCGTAAAGGTTCCGTATGCTCCAGAACCCTTGGCGTGCATTCGTCGCTCCGGAATAACTTCTCGGTCAAAATGGGCCAGTTTTTCCAGAAACCAGACATCCTGAAGAAGTTGCGGGCCACGAGGACCAGCGGTGAGAACATTCTGATTGTCAGGAACCGGGGCTCCGGCATTGGTGGTCAGTTTCTTTTTTTTCTCTTTCATGGATGAGCTCCTCGAATGTGGAAGTTAAAAGTGATGGAAAACCTTTAGGGTTTTCCGCAACGATGGCACGAACAATTTCATCTTTGGAGTGCGAAGGGATGCGGTACTTCCCAATACACTCTCTTCGTTTTTTTCTTTGAACCATCCCTCCTCTACCTCATGCACAGGTCAGCAAACACAGTCAAAAATACCTCAAATCTGATCGCAATTGAAGTACCTTGCTAACCCCAGACTCCCTTCCTTTACTACTTTCACCTGGCTGAATCATTCCATATTGCTTGGCGACATTCATGGTAATATCTTCAATCAACGGAAATTTGAGCTCTACATTTTTCATTCCCCGATACTCGATTTTCTCCTTCACATTGCGCAACCAGGCAATATGGCTCTAAAGTCCATCCACCGAAAGGCCGACTCATTTACAGTTGACGGCCCCATATTTTTCTTCCTGGGATGCAAAGGCCATAAATTCCGTGGAATACGCAGTACAGACTGGTGTAAAATCAGCAGGATGACTGAAAAAACGACCCAGCTTCCGGCATACTGCTCGGGAAAATTGATCTCTCCCTGGGTGGTTACGGCAGTAAACGAAGGGGTTTTATCGCCGATACGAGGCATTGCATACGCTACTGCTTGTTGAGTGTTTTCGATGATAATTCTCCATAGATAGTGCCTGAACGGAAACCCCCTCTCGTCGAGTTTTACGCAGGGGATTTGTGCATAGGCTCACATGCTTGTGGTGCTAATTTTATTTTTTACTGACAGCGCAACAGTACATGGTTGTTTTTGGTGTTTTTTACCGTTTTTTAAACGCACCTATCCTGTACTCCG
>DYDK01000077.1 GCA_020717935.1 Desulfocapsa sp. | reverse complement strand
GCGGCTCTCGCTGATACTCCGCTGGTTCAAAACCTGAAAAACTGTGACTACAGACCTCGACAACAGTAAAACGGTCATTTTCTTGATTTGTCGAGACCTGCATCCTATAACTGTTTGGAATTATTGTTTTTAGCAAATAACAACTGCGTGTTTTTGTGCCTGGTGTCCAATTTTGTATGGTGGTAGTTAAAAACTGTAAATATATGAATTTACAGCATCTTACTGTAGCATCATTTCAGAATACAATGTCCAATTACGAGGTCTGGACTACATGGATATCATTCTTAATGGATGCACAAATTTGGCGGGAAGGTTTGCCCAAATTGATGCTTATCTGGTACAAAAAGAGATGGAGAATACGAAAAACGACAGCGAAAGAATTTTGCCTGCGATCAGAAAGCTGATAAAAGATTCTGACTTGATAATGAAAATATCCTCGTTGTTTTCCTTACACGCAAAATGAATGCCAACCGTCGTTTGCGGCCATAGGAAAAAAGTGATGAAAAAAGTTGACAAGTATTGAAAAAAAGTGTCTTTTATACTGTTTCTTGAAGTTATGATGGGTTTATTGTTCAGGTTTTTTCCAAAGAGGAATTTATAATGTATGCAATCGTTCGTACTGGTGGAAAGCAGTATCAGGTTGCCTGTGGTGATCAACTGCGGGTAGAAAAAATAAACGGCAATGTTGGTGATATTGTTGAGTTAAACGATGTCTTGATGGTGGTGGATGGCGAGAACGCCCAGATTGGTCGTCCGGCTTTGGAGAATGCCAGGGTTGTCGCCAGGATAGCCGAGCAGGGAAAGGCAAAAAAAGTTCTGGTCTTTAAGAAGAAAAGACGGCAGGGTTATCAGGTGAAAAATGGTCATCGTCAACTTTTTACTGCCCTGCAGATTCAAGAGATCAACGCTTAACGGATTGTTTGCAGAGAGTTTTTAACACCATTCTATATAAAGAGAAACGATGAGTCGTTTAACCGTGTGTATGCAACTCATCGGCGACAAAGGAGTTAATTATGGCACATAAGAAGGCAGGCGGCAGTTCCAGGAACGGTCGTGACAGTGCGGGGCAGAGGCGAGGGGTAAAAAGATTTGGTGGTCAGACTGTGACTGCTGGCAGCATTCTGGTTCGGCAGGTTGGCACCAAGATCCATCCGGGCACCAATGTTGGTTGTGGTCGTGATTATACCCTGTTTGCCAAGGTGGAAGGTGTTGTGACCTTTGAAGAGTTTGGTCGGAATAAAAAACGGGTCAGCGTTTATCCCGCAGTGTAATTTTTCTTTTTCCAGTCGGTTTATCTGTGTCATAGCGCATTCATTGTATGCATGGCGTAGAAACAAATTGAAGCTCGATCTCAATGCTTTTCTATTGATGATCGAGCTTTTTTTTTCAGGGGGGCGCATCCTCCATATTTTTAAAGAATTTGAGCAATGAGTGTTGTTTGAATCCTAAGGATGGGTTAAAAAATGGCTTTTGTGGATGAAGCAAATTTTTTCGTCAAGGCTGGTGACGGTGGCAATGGCTGTGTCAGTTTTCGTCGTGAAAAGTATGTCCCCAAAGGCGGGCCCAGCGGTGGAGATGGCGGCAAGGGGGGAAGTGTTATCCTGGAGGCTTCCAACCGCTTGCAATCGTTGATTGATTTTCGCTATCGTTCTCACTTTAAGGCCGAAAGAGGCGGTAATGGGCAGAGCAAGGATATGCATGGCCGCAATGGTAGTGATTGCCACATGCAAGTGCCGGTGGGTTCGATTATTAAAGACTCAGAGACCAGAGAGGTGCTGTGTGAGTTGTTAGCCGATGGCGATACCTATCTGGCGGCTCAAGGAGGGAGCGGCGGTCTTGGCAATGCCCATTTCTCAAGCAGCTCCAACCGCACCCCTCGTTATGCAAGCAAAGGCAAGGAAGGAGAAGAGCTGTGGCTGCGAATTGAGTTGAAGCTCATTGCCGATGTCGGTCTGGTAGGTCTGCCTAATGCTGGAAAATCAACCCTGCTTTCACGGCTTTCGGCTGCCAATCCCAAGGTGGCCAGTTATCCGTTCACGACCTTGGAACCGCAACTTGGGGTTCTTCAATTCAAGTATCAAGATCCATGTATTATCGCTGATATCCCAGGGCTTATTGAGGGTGCACATGAAGGACTTGGGTTGGGGCACACCTTTTTACGACATATTGAACGAACCCGCATTCTTCTGCATGTCCTTGATGTTTCGTCCGAATCCGTGCAGGCCGATTTTCAGGTCATCGAGAATGAACGGCGCTCCTATCGGGAAGATCTCCTTGACAGAACCATGATTCTTGTCTTGAATAAAACGGATATTGCTGATCCCGAACAGGTGACGGAGGCGGTTGCTTCTCTCACTGGTATGGGTTTGCAGGTAGTGTGCATTTCCGGATTAACCGGCGCCGGCATTACTGAGTTGAAAAATGTCCTTGAAGAAAAGTTGGAGGCGTTGCGGCAAGCCGAGAAGGAAGATCAGGAGCCTGAAGAGATTGATGAAAAGAGCATTCTTGGCGAGCCGGAAGATGATTGATTCCTTTTCCTTCTCTTCACTCTCGGTCGGATCGGATCACCCCTTTTAGGGTGCTTTGAAAAATGGTCTTTTCGCCCAAACTCTGCATTACGCTCAAAATTTTATCCTCAGAATATCATATAGATGCCTGCGGTAAATTTTTTTCGCATTCCTCGGAGCTTACGCTTAACTGATTTTGAATGAAAATCCTTATTGTTCAAGGAAATTTTTAATTTATTTTTTAATAGTTTGTTATATTTTATTGATTTTGCGTGATTATGTCAACGGAAATAAGTAGAGAAGATGGCCTGTATTATCGGCAGACGCTCTTTGATAAGGCTAAGCGCATCGTTATCAAGGTCGGGAGCGCCGTTCTCACCACCGAATCCGGCCTGAATCAAACTGTGATCGAGAACATTGCCCGAGACCTCTCTTTTCTTAAGGAAAGCGGACGAGAGGTTATTCTTGTGTCGTCTGGGGCGGTGGCGGCTGGTCGCAAAAAAATGGTTGTGAGCGACACCTTAAAAGTTGGACTCAAGGAAAAACAGGCCCTGGCCGCAATCGGTCAACCCTGTTTGATGCAGTCTTATGACGAAGCATTTTCGCGACACGGCAAGATTGTCAGCCAGTTGTTGCTGACTCATGCCGATCTCTCTACCCGTGATCGTTATCTTAATGTTCGCAACACCATCCTGACGCTTTTCCGTTTCGGGGCCATTCCCATTATCAATGAAAATGATCCTGTGTCAGGCGAAGAACTGCGTTTTGGTGATAATGATACCCTGGGAGCCCTTATCACCAATCTCATTGAGGCCGATATGTTTATCTGTCTTACCGATGTTGACTGTCTCTATACCGGCAATCCCCTCTCTGACCCTGCGGCCCAGCCGGTGTATACAGTGGCGAGAGTCACCCCTGAGATTGAGGCTATGGCTGGTAATAGCAAGAGCGCTCTGGGCACTGGCGGGATGCAATCCAAGATTCGGGCGGCCAAGATGGTGGCGGCGGGTGGCGGTAGCTCTTTTATTGGCCCGGGACGGCAGGGGGCTCTTTTGCAGCAGTTGTTCAGTGGTGAGATGATTGGCACTTTTTTCCTGCCCGCGGAGGAAACCATTCAGCGCCGCAAACACTGGATCGCCTATGTGCTGCGACCCAAAGGGTTTCTGGTGCTTGATGAAGGTGCCTGCAACGCCATAATCAATAAAGGGAAAAGCTTACTCTCTTCAGGAATATTGGAGGTTCATGGTGAGTTTGGGGTTGGTGATGCTGTGCATTGTCTTGATCATCAGAATACCCCCATTGCCGCAGGTTTGGTGAGTTACAGCTCGATGGATTTAGATATAATCAAGAAAAAACACTCGGATGCCATTGAAACCTTACTTGGTTTCAAGGATTGCGATGAGGTTATCCATCGCGATAATCTGGTTTTATTGTAGGAGAAAGAGGAAATGTCATCTCAGCAGGCAATGGATACTACAGATTTGCACGACACCATTCGCAACAT
The DNA here is from genome assembly GCA_020717935.1 of Desulfocapsa sp. Taxonomy (GTDB): domain Bacteria; phylum Desulfobacterota; class Desulfobulbia; order Desulfobulbales; family Desulfocapsaceae; genus UBA2270. Next base: position 3,966 of record DYDK01000077.1, on the reverse strand, counting down.
GGCTCAGAGGGCCAGGAAGGCTTCCCGGGTTCTGATTTCCTTATCCACGGAAATCAAAAATCGTCTGCTCTTGCAGATGGCTGTAGCCTTGGAAGAAAACAGGCCCTTTATCCAGCAGCAGAATCAGTTGGATGTGGCGGCTGGCAGAGAAAAAGGCTTATCGACCGCTATGCTTGATCGCCTTGAGCTGTCTGACAAGGTCATGGCCGCGATGATTGCCGGTCTGCGCGAGGTGGCCGCCCTTTCTGATCCGGTGGGTGAGGTGCTGGGACTTGTCAAAAGGCCTAATGGACTGATGGTTGGCCGGATGCGGGTGCCTTTGGGGGTGATCGGGATGATCTATGAGTCTCGGCCTAATGTGACTGTTGATGCGGCGGCCCTCTGCCTCAAGGCCGGCAATGCCATTATCTTGCGGGGCGGTTCCGAGGCCATTCATTCTAATCTGGCCCTGGCTGAGGTTTTGCAGGGAGTTTTGACAGCTCATGCCATTGATCCAGCAGTTATTCAGGTGATTCCGATGACAGATCGCACGGCGATCACCCTGCTTTTACAGCAGGAGGCATTTGTTGACTTGATTATTCCCCGTGGTGGAGAGGGGCTGATTCGTTTTGTGGCCGAAAATTCCCGTATTCCGGTACTCAAACACTACAAAGGGGTGTGTCATATCTTTGTTGACCGTAGCGCTGATCCGGTCAAGGCGACTCCAATTATCATGAATTCTAAAACCCAGCGGCCCGGGGTGTGCAATGCCTTGGAAGGCCTGCTTGTGCATCGTGAGATTGCCGCCAGTTATCTTCCGATTATTGCCAAAGAACTGGGAGATGCCGGGGTTGAACTGCGGGGCTGTCCGGCCAGTGTCGCCTTGGCGTCAGCCATGCAACCTGCCCTGCCATCTGACTGGGGGTCTGAATTTCTGGATCTGATTTTATCGGTCAAGGTAGTGGATTCCCTGGATGAGGCCATGACTCATATTGCCGAGTATGGCTCGCAACATACCGAGGTCATCATCACCGAAGATTACAGTAACGCCCAGCGGTTTATCGCCGAGGTTGATGCTTCGGCGGTCATGGTCAATGCCTCCACAAGATTTAACGATGGCGGGCAACTGGGGTTGGGGGCTGAAATCGGAATCAGTACCACCAAACTGCACGCCTATGGGCCTATGGGCCTTGAGGAGTTGACCACTAAGAAATTTATTGTGTATGGGGCGGGACAGGTTCGGAGTTGAATATCACAGACGAACAGGGGCAGAAAATCGTTCACGATGTTCACCCCAAACAGGTCAAACGCATCGGCCTGTTTGGGGGTTCTTTTGATCCCATTCATAACGGGCATCTCCACATTGCCAAGTGTGCTCTCATATATTGTCATCTGGATGAAGTCGTTTTTATTCCCACGGCTGCTCCGCCTCACAAGAATCCCCAGGCAGTCTCCAGTTTTCGTCATCGAGTGGCCATGATACAACTGGCCATAGCCGACTATGCGCATTTCACGCTCTCCACTATCGAATCTTGCCTGTCAAAACCATCCTATACTTTTGATACCTTACGATATTTTAATGATCAATTGAGTGCTGCTTCCACAGATTTTTTCTTTATTATTGGCGCTGATGCCTTTCTGGAAATAGGTACCTGGAAGTCATATCGTCAGGTCGTTTCATTGACCAATTTCGTGGTGTGTGACCGGACAGGGGTGGCGGCGGGTACCATGCATGATTGTCTCGATGGGCTTGGCTATCGTCCGGATGGCGAGAGTGTTCAATCATGGACGCATCCTTTATGGCGGACACAGATTTTTCTTATGAAGCAAACTCTAGTCGATACCTCTTCTTCGTATATCCGCCAAAGTCTCAAGGATAAGGGTTCGGCGCTTTCCTTGATGCCGGTGGCTGTTCTCGCGTATATCCAAAGTCATGGTCTTTATGCTTGATGCCAATGCGTACAATGAGTATTCTGTTAGGAGCCGTTAAAAAAATATCATTATATTTTTATCAATTCTTTACAGTCTCTTACGCCCCGCAGGAAGTCCTCTTGGTGGATGTCGTTCACGATATAAGAATGTTATAGTTATTTATTTACAACGGCTTAGGTTATTTTCCTTTTTATAGAGGAACTCTTGCTCGTCAACTTGACATTTTCCCTTTTCATCATGTTATATAAGAGAAGAGAGTGCGTTCAGTCCTCATCGTTTTTTCACGGCTCGTATCGGTCGCAAGGGATCGTTTTTTCAATGGGAGAACAGTATGCAAAAGCAAATGACCGCTCATGATTCGTTATCGGCCCCGATCAAGATTCTTATTGCCGATGATTCCTGGGTTTTTCGTCACATTTTGCGCGACATCTTCAAAAAAATGCAGCATATTCAGGTTGTTGATGATGCGTCCAATGGGGTGGAAGCCCTTGAGCAAATTATTAAATTTAAGCCCCATGTCCTTCTCCTCGATATGGAAATGCCAATTATGGATGGCATTACTACCTTGCAGCATCTTATGATTCATACCCCGACGCCAACGATTATTTTTTCCAGTTTGAGTCAGGAAGGGACCACTCGGGCCTTTGATGCGTTGAAATATGGGGCTGTTGATTTTGTGGCCAAATCCTCATTTTTCAAGGGTAGAGATATGGCGGCTGACCGCGAACTTATCATTAAAAAAGTTCGTAAGGTTGCTGCCGTTACCGTGCACACCATTGATCCCATGCAGGCGGCGACAGGTCAATGTGAGAAAATTGAGCCCCAGCAGCTCATTTTTTGTGAAGAGTGTGGGGCGAGAAATATCATAGATACTGAAACATATATCATAATGGGTGGTGCCAATTGCTTCCAATGTGGTGATGAACTGAAACTGAGTCAACAGGCAAAGCTACATCGACTGTCCCATGTTATTATTATTGGGGCCGGAGAAGGCGGGTTCGTGAATCTCTTGCAGATTGTTCCGGCCCTTTGTTCTGAGATGGGAGCGGCAGTGATTGCGATTCTTCACGATGAACCGGAAAAGGTGGCCTCTTTTGTCGACTACCTTGGTTCCATCAGTGCTATCAATGTGGTGCGCGGTCAGGATGGCCTGACCATGGAGGGTGGTTCCTGTTATATTTTCTCCGCTGGGGAACGGGTGTCATTTTCTCCTTATAGCGGCCATTTTGTTTTGAGGGTTATTTCTGATTCCCGATTGAATCCAATGGCAGGCAAGCAAGGAGCAATCAATACGGCTTTATTGTCGGCAGCTCCACTTTTGAAAGAAAAATTGGCGGGCATACTCCTTTCCGGCTCCGAAAATGATGGCATAAAAGGGATGGAGGCCATTCGTAAGCATAAGGGACGGGTGGTAGCTCTAACTCCTTCTCGATGTTTGTGTAAAGAGATGACGAAGCGATTGATTCGTAAATTTCCTGATGTTGCAGTTACCGATGAGCAGGGGCTTATCAAGATAATAAAGGACTTGGAACAGCAGCACCGGAAATTAGTGGTAACGGCGTAAGTTCCGAGTCCCTAAGGACTGGAACAGCTGTCAATAATAGCGATAGATTGACAACGGATGCGTTTATTTTTGAAAGAGGTTGCATGGAAAATAACAATGTTGGTGAACAGAGAAAACATCCTCGAACGCTGGAGCTTGAGGTCAGTTGTCTTTCAACAGGTTCTCTTAATGAGTCTGGGGGAGCCACAAAGGTAATCCGTGGTCAATGTCGAGATATTAGTGTCGGTGGGATTTCTTTTTATGCGTCTGCCGTGTGCCAGAACCAGAGGGACTCGGTATTGAGGCTGTATCTCCCCCTTGATGAAAGCAATATGAAGGTCATGGGCAAGGTTGCATGGAGCCGAAAATCATCAACGGCCTCTTTCATCATCACAGGTGTGCAATTTCTCAATATTTATGAGCAGGATTATAGGATGTTGTGTGATTAGGGACTCGGAACTTACCAATGTACCTGAATTGCGACCAGATTTGGGTTAGATTTGGCTGTGCCG
>DYDK01000076.1 GCA_020717935.1 Desulfocapsa sp. | reverse complement strand
GCTGTACCGATTGAACAAAACCGCAGGCATAATTGTGTTATGACGAGGATTTCGGAGTCTCGCAAGCTCGCTTACCTGTGATTGAGGCACAGCCAAAGATGGCCCAAAGATGGGAAGCAAGATGGTATATTGGTATTTTCCAAGTCCCTAATAGTCCTTGAGCTTGAGGTCAACAATGGCGTCCTCTCGCCATCGGCAATTGTCGGTACAGCAAGAGAAATCTGGCCCGTCAAGGTTGCGTAACGAAGTGAGGTGCCCGAAGGGTATGACCTTGATGGGCCAGATTTCTCTTGCTACGCATATTCGTGGAGAGGTTTGGTGCTGCTCAAACCTCTCCACTACAAATCACATAGAAGCTATTTTATGTTTGTCAATACCATTCTCAAGTACTGGACCTATCGGCTTTTTGCCCCGGGGGTGGTCTTGCGGGCTACCTACGAGGCCTTTCGTGAACTGCTGGCTTTCGACAGCGAGAGTCATGAACGCATGGCCGAGCTGGAGGCCCTCTATTACCAGGGGAAAAAGGAAGATTTCTGCCGGATAGCAATCAGGTATGAGGCGCTGTCCACCAGTGTTGGCGGCATGGTGGCAAGCCTGGAGCGAATGGCCCCTGGTTCCTTTGTCACCCTGCGGGAGTATTATCGGAAGTTTGATTTTTACGGCAAATTATTGCTGGCTCCCCCCTCGCTTCATTGTTGTCCTCCCTTTGTCCTTGCCCTTGCTGAAACCCCGTGTCCCCCCGAGCTGGTTGGTGGAAAAAGCAGTTCTTTGAGTGAACTGGCCAATGGCGTTCATCTGCCGGTGCCGCCAGGATTTGTTATTACGGTCAACAGTTTTCAGTATCTGCTGGAGTACAATGACCTGCGGAGTCGGATTGCTCCTCTGCTGGCGACCCTGGACCTTACCGTTCCTGAAAGCCTGGAGCGTATTTCCCAGGAGTTGATGCATCTCATCCTTGGAGCCGAGATTCCACCTGCTATTGATGAAGCGATTCTTAACGCCTATGCGGCCCTGGCTGCCTCCTTGCCCCAGGAGCAGAAAAAATCTCTGTTGGTGGCTGTGCGCAGCAGTGCCGTTGGTGAAGATGGTGAGTGCTCGTTTGCCGGTCAGTATGCCACACTCCTTGATGTGGAAAAAGAAACACTTTTATCATCTTATCTAACTGTTCTGGCAAGTAAGTATTCGTCAGAGGCCCTCTCGTACCGTATTCACTGCGGTCTTGCCGATGAGGAAAGTCCAATGGCTGTTGTGGTGCTGCAGATGGTGGATGCCCGGGTCAGCGGGGTGGTGTACACCTGTGATCCGGCGGGCTTGGAGACCGAATTGTTGTATATTCATGCCGTGAGGGGACAGGGAGAGGCCCTGGTGAGTGGCCGGGTTGTGCCGGAAGTTGTGACCGTGGAGAGAAAAAGGAGTGAGCGCTTCCCATTGAACCAAGAAGATGAGAGTATACAGATACTGACAGATGCACAAATAACAGCGCTTGCCGATGCGTCTTTGCGGATTGAGGCCTATTTCGGGATGGCCCAGGATATTGAATGGGCCATGACCGTGGCAGGAGAGATTCTTTTTCTCCAGAGCCGTCCCTTGCAAATACGCACCGTCAATACTCAGAATGAACCCGCAAAACTCTTTCCCATCACCGACAAACCGCTCTTTCAGGGGGGTGTCATGGCCGCATCCGGTCAGGCCTGTGGCCCGGTTTACTGTATAGACGCAACGCATCCGCTGGATCAAGTGCCTGCCGGAGCTATTCTGGTCATTCGCGAAACCCTGCCTTCCTTTGTCCAGGTGCTTGATCGTATCAATGGGGTGCTGGCTGAGCTGGGAAGTATTGCTGGCCACTTTTCCACGGTCTGTCGGGAGTTTGGTATTCCCTTGCTCTGCGGATTATCGGCCCCGGAGCAATGGCTTCAGCAGGGCCAGATTATTACCATGGATGGCGAGAGCACAACGGTGTATGCGGGCAATCTTCTCCCGCAACTGGTAAAAAAACCGCTCTACGAAGTTCAGAAGGCGCTTCCTTTTTATCGCAAATTGCGCAAACTCCTGGATACGATCACCCCCCTTAATCTTATCAATCCGCGGGACAAGGACTTTGCCCCTGAATCATGCCGTTCGTTTCATGATATTATCCGTTTTGCTCATGAACAGGCGGTACGAACCATGTTTTCCTTGGGAGATCGGCTGGGTAATCGGGCTGGTGGCCGGAAAAAATTGCTCTCTGCTCTTCCTTTTGATATCTTTGTTGTTGATGTGGGCGGCGGCCTTTTATCTGCAACCGTATCATCTGAGACGATCCACCTGGAACAGGTCAGCTCAGCGCCCTTTCTGGCCTTGTGGAGCGGACTGACACATCCTTCTGTGCAATGGCAGGATCGGGCTCATTTTGACTGGAAACGATTTGGGGAGATAAGTTTGTCTGATGGTATAGCGAGCAGCGATGCCGCTGATTTTGCCAGCTATGCGGTGCTCGGGGCTGATTATGTCAATCTGATCATGCGGTTTGGCTATCATTTTACTCTGGTCGATGCCCTCTGCGGGGCAGACAGTGGGAACAACTACTGTCAATTTCGTTTTTCCGGCGGTGGGGCTGAATTCTCCGGTCGTCTGCTCCGCCTTGATTTCATTCGTACCCTGCTCATCAGGGATGGTTTTCAGGTTGAGACCAAGGGTGATCTGCTTGACGCTCGGGTCTCCAGTCTGACTGCCTTGGAGATGGAGGCCCATCTTTGTACCCTGGGCCGTTTGCTGGGGGCCACCAGGCTCATGGATATGACCTTGCATAGTCCTGAGGATGTGCAAGAGTTTGTTTGTAATTTTCTTAGTGTGAGTAAAAAATAGGTTGAAAGAGATATGTCCTATACCCTTACCTGGCTTACCAGGCAATTAGCTGTCGGCTCGGCTCCCATGTCTTACGAGGATCTTGAAGTTATCACGGCCCAGGGCATTGATGCCATAGTCAATCTCTGCGGCGAATTTTGTGATCTGCACCAGATTGAACAACAGTCAGGGTTTGAGGTGTATTACCTGCCCATTCCCGATGAATGTGCTCCGGACATGGAAGCGATGGAGCAGGCCCTGCACTGGTTGGATGAAGCCCTTTATCTGAAGAAAAAAGTCCTTATTCACTGCCGTCATGGTCTGGGCCGTACCGGCACTTTTGTCTCTGCCTTATTGCGACGGGGGCTGGGCCTTAAACTTACCGAGAAAAAACTCAAATCCGCCCGGGTCGCTCCGGGCAGTTACAGTCAGTGGCAGCTGTTACGCAAGTATGGTAAACAACAGGGACAATTGGGTGCCCGTGAACCTAGTGTTGAGGAGAAAGAGACCGTTGACCTGCATCCCTTTCTCAATGAATACGCGATCATTCTCCAAGAGGCGGACAGATTGGCCGGAGAGCAGGGTATTGATCCGCTGGCCCTGGATACGGTTGCCTGTTGCCACCACTTTTTTGAGATGGACTTGATCGAGGCCGTGGCCCTCAGTCATGCCCTGAATCGCCAGCTCACACGGGAGCAACGAGCCGCTGCCATGGAACGGGCGAGTGCTTGGTCGTGTCAGCTTAAGAAGATGGGGGGGGAGGGCGGTAGTCAGCGCGAGACGGCACTGCGGATTTCCCTTACTCAACCTCTGTCGTGCCCCCTGTTGATGGACGGGGCCTGTCTGCTTCATGCCAATCGGCCCCTTCACTGTCGTTCTGGTCTGGACGAGCAGGCCCTGATGAGATTGCGGGTAGCCATTCAGGAGTGTTCACGAACGGTATTCCTGGCCCTGACCGGAACATTTCCGCCGACGGACGGTTTTCAGTTTTCCAATTTTGATACAGTTTCCGGTCGTTTTGTGCAGCAGTATTTTCAGGTGATGATCAAGGCGCCATCCTTCGCCTTAAACGGAAGCAGCGACAGATGAAAGCCCGTTTTGTAGAAAAAAACTCCCCCCGATGAACGGGATAAGTGCCTTTCGCAGATTATTTTCTTGTAAAGAAAACAAGAAGATAATCTGTAAGTCACTAAAGATAAATAGAGAGTGATACAGATATTTCTTTTACGATCTGCAATTATCCGTGTTTCTCTGTGGAGAAAAAAGATCCATTCATATAACTTATCAAGAATAATCCCTTATGTCTCAAGAACTCCAAGCAAAACGATTGCTGATTGTTGATGATGAGCCGGACCTCCTTGACCTGCTTAAAAAAGTCCTGTCCAAGAAATGTGCCTGTGAGGTGGCTCTGACCACGAGCAGTGTCGAGGCCCTGGAACTGGTCAAGAACTGGGAGCCAGATGTGGTGCTCACCGATATTATCATGCCCGATATGGATGGCATTCAACTCCTGCAAACCATCACCACCATTGATCCCTCCATCAGCACCATCATCATGACCGGTTATGGCACCATTGAAATCGCGGTGCAGGCCCTCAAAAAGGGAGCTTATGATTTTTTTGAGAAACCTTTTGATAATAATAAAATCAGTCAGGTGGTCAAGCGGGCCATGGAGCGAACTCATCTGTTGCGTGAAAATCTTCGTCTTCAGCAACGATTAACAAAAAGCAGCGAGCTGACGGGTTTTATCGGTCAATCGCCGCCATTGCAGCAAACCATTGCCCTTCTGGCCCGTCTGGGTAAAAGCGATGCCACTGTGCTCATCTGCGGGGAATCAGGGACCGGCAAGGAGGTGGCCGCTCGCACTATCCATGCCATGAGCAAACGGGCCGAGAAAAAGATGATCGTTGTCAACTGTCCGGCCTTGCCGGAACAGATCTTGGAAAGTGAGCTTTTCGGCTATTGTAAAGGGGCCTTTACCGGTGCTGATCGTGACAAGACAGGTCTGTTTCTGGCAGCCGATGGTTCCTCCATTCTTCTTGATGAAATTGCTGATATTCCTTTGAGTTTACAGACAAAACTGTTGCGTGTTCTCCAGGAAAAAGAGATTCAGCCTTTAGGGCAGACCAAGACCATCAAAGTTGATGTGCGGGTTCTGGCGGCTACTAATCAAGATCTGGAAGCCAAAATTGCCAAGGGGGAATTTCGCGAAGATCTCTTTTATCGCCTTAATGTGATGACTGTCACTCTGCCTACTCTGGCTGAGATCAAGGAGGACATCCCGCTTCTGGCCCAGCACTTTCTGGTTTTATACGCTCGGGAATATGACCGTGAGGGAATGGAGTTGACTCCTGAAGCCCTGCAATGTCTGATGCGCAGGCAATGGAATGGGAATGTGCGGCAACTGCAAAATACCATCAATCGGGCCGTGCTCCTCTCGGACAATGGTATCATTACTCCCCATGATCTGGCTGGCCATGAAAAAAATACCGACAAGGGAGTTGAAGCTACCGACCAGATTCCTGCCTGTGTTTATCATCTTTCCTACCGACAGGCCAAGGAACAGGTGATTGCTCCTTTCACTAAAACCTATCTCAAACGCTGTCTGGAAGTGTCCAGAGGGAATGTGTCAGCCGCCGCCAAGGCCAGTGACATGGAACGACAGGCCTTTCAACGGTTGATGCGTCGCTATGACATTGATGCTGATGCCTTCCGTGTTTCGTGAAACACGGCCCCTTTCATTTCCTTTCACAGTGAAACATTTCAGTGCCAGCCAGTGACACTGAAATGTTTCACTGTCGCTTTTTTGTTGCAGGTGCAGTCGGTCATAGTAAGGATTGGCGCCCCTCAGCTTTCAAGGATGTCATGCGTGACTTTTTGTAACAGTCTGATATGGCAGTATATTTTATCTTTTGTTGTATTTCCCGCTTTTTGGCTCTCATCGTGCATAGGAGAGGATATCGTACTGTTTGTTCTCATGCCTGAATCCAGTGATAAATGAGAACTCACTGTAGCTTTCCAGTAGCACCCCTTTATGCAAGGAAGAGACCTGCGAAGAGTACAGACTAATATATGAGCAGGTTGATGACGCAGCAGATGGGAGGCTGAAGAGTTACAACTTTTCGGTTGTATTTGCCGAGGCCCTTATCCAATTATGCCGCCACGAATACCATTCATCATTTTTGTCGTGTTGTTGCCACTGGCTTTGCTTTGTGCTCCGGAGCAGGCTTGGGCCTTGCAGTCGCATGGGGCTCCGGAAGGTATTTTTGTCCATCAGCTTGCTCATCTCTTTTATGCGGCCGCCCTGGCTTATTTTTTCTGGGACATTGGTCGCAGTGCCTTTCCTGGTAAGGGCTGGCGGTATCTTCAGGTTTTTTGTGTTTGGATGATAATCTGGAATATCGATGCCTTTACCGGTCACTGGGTAGGTTTTCATATTGCCAATGCCGATATTGTGCGATTGGACGGCTATTTTTCCTCACAGTTGCTGGGGCCACTCTCCAGTATCAAAATCATTTATTTCCTGGCCACTCTGGATCATCTCTTTAGTGTGCCGGCCATTTTTTCCTTTTTCTCGGTATGCGGAACCTGTATCGCAGCTCTGACAAGGAGGATGAGAAATGACAACTCTTCCTCTGTCTCTGACCATTGCCACTGATATGGCGGGTTCGCTGTTTATTATCGTTTTTTCCTTTCTGTCTCTTCGTTATGCCTGGCTGCTCACCAGAAAACAACCGGAAAATTTTCTCTGGGGATTTCTTTTTTATTTCTGCTTGACCCTGGCCTCCTTTGCTATTTCGCGGGCTATCGGCCATCTGCTGAAACATGTTCTTCTTTTTTCCGGTAATCAGGAGGTTTGGCGCATCCTTTCGCCTCTTTCCGGAGGGGTGAATACCCTGCTCATGATTTCACTGGCTGCCGTTACCATCTATTATCACAAGGGGATTGAGGGCTATCAGGCCATTAACAAAAAAGCAAAAAGTCTGAAAACGGCTTACGATCAATTGGGGGTCGCAGCACGACAACTCCAGGAGATGAATCTCCATCTGGAAGAAAAGGTAACTGAACGAACCTTGGAGCTCTCGGCATCGGAGAAGAAATTTCGCAATCTCTTCAATAATTCCAAAGATATGGTTTATTTTAGTGATTCGACCAATCACCTTTTAACCATGAATGGGGCTGGTTTTGTGATGCTCGGGTATCCGGTACAGGGAGCTCGGCCCTTAAATATTGTGGATATCTTCAGGAATGAGGAAGAACTGATCAGGTACCACGAAACCTTGATGGCTCAAGGTTTCGTTGAAGACATGGAGATGGAATTTGCCCGGGCCGATGGTAGCGGCATCCATGTTTTGCTTTCGGCTACCGCCGTGTATGACGAAAAAGGGCAGTTCAATGGTTGTGAAGGAATCGCCAAAGACCTGACCCGTATCATGACCATGATGGAGCAACTGGCCGCCAGTGAGAAAATGGCCTCAATAGGTCAGATGGCGGCGGGAGTCGCCCATGAGATCAATACCCCGCTCGGGGTTATTCTTGGGTACGCGCAGTTGATGATGGATGATTTTGCACCGGAGAGTGAGCCGGGGCAGAATCTGGCGATTATTGAGCGACAGACCAAGGCCTGCCGCAAGATTGTGGCTGATCTGCTCAAGTTTTCCCGGCAGTCTGAAAGTGCCCGCGAAGATGTCTCGGTCAACGAAATTCTGCTTGATGTCATTGCCGTGACCCAACACTCTCTGAACATGGATCATATCGTCGTCCATCAGGAGCTGACGGATGACCTGCCAACCATTGTCGGTGATACCGAACGCTTGCGCCAGGTCTTTGTTAATCTGGTGAACAACGCCCATCATGCCATGGAAAAACAGGGGGCTGGGGATTTGACCATGGGCAGCTCTTACGATGCAGTAGGGCATGAAGTGGTGGTCACGGTTCGTGATACCGGCCACGGTATTCCGGAGAAGATTCGGGCCAAGATCTTTGACCCCTTCTTCACCACGAAATCGGTGGGCAAGGGCACTGGCCTTGGCCTTTCGGTCTCCTATGGCATCATTCAAGATCATGGCGGGAAGATAGATGTGGAAAGTCCGGTTGTCGACCGGCAATCCGGTGAGAAAAAACAGGGCACGGCTTTTTATGTCCAGACCTCGTAAACAACATGCCAAAAGCGTCATTTTTTTTGGACATTTGTTATTGGCTCTTCGCCGACCTCAACG